>CAXNJF010000283.1:0-3414 GCA_964202585.1 Trichlorobacter sp.
CAGGCCAGCCTGTCTGACAGCTTGCACGATGGACATCTGGCCATGCCTGGTTGCCGCAGGGGCAAGCGGCATGGCGCCCGAAGATACCCCTGCAGACCGTCATCAGAACAAACGATGACCGATGAAGTAAAGGAGATATAACCATGCCAAATGGAAATGGACAAGGACCAGCAGGAGCCGGATCAAAAACCGGTCGTGGACGTGGATTCTGCAGTGGCAGTGGCAAGCCGGAATCAGTGAGCCAGGAAGCCCGGCAGGATCAGCCTGTCGTTCAACAAAATTCAGAGGCCGGATGCCGTGGTCCCAAGGGCTGCGGTACCGGCATGAAGTCCGGAAACGGACGCGGAAATGGCGGCTGCGGCAACCGTCGCGGTCAACGCTGAGTAAGTATTCCAGGGCTGCCGGCCTATCGACTTGAGGGCTGAGCAGAAGGGGCGCCGGTGTTGTACTTACATGGAACAGCACCGGCGCTTGAGCAGAAGAGGAGACTGTGTGAAAAAAATAGCGTTTACCACATCAGGCAACAATCTTGAGGCCGAGATGGATCCCCGTTTTGGTCGAGCTGCCAGCTTTCTGCTCTATGATATGAGCCAGCAGAGCTTTACCATACTGGAGAACCAGCAGGCACGCAACGCTGCACAGGGGGCAGGTATACAGGCAGCAGAAACTATTGTGAGGGCCGGTGTTGATACGCTGGTAACCGGGCATTGCGGCCCCAAGGCGTTTAAAGTGCTGGAAGCAGCAGGGGTGGCGGTTTTCAACAGCACTGCAGCAACGGTTGCAGATGCTCTGGAAGCCCTGCAGGCCGGTAGCCTGACAGCGGCTGCGGCCTCTGATGTTGAGGGACACTGGTAATGGCTGCCACATCAAGGAACAGATCATTCAGAATAGCTGTTGCATCCGGCAAAGGCGGTACCGGCAAGACCACGGTTTCGATCAACCTGGCCGCCATGTTTGGCGAACCGGTGCAGCTGGCTGACTGTGATGTTGAAGAACCGAACGTTAATCTTTTCCTGCGCTGTGAGCAGCTTGTGACTGAGCAGGTCAGCATGCTGGTTCCTGAAGTTGACCCTGGGCGCTGCACCGGCTGCGGAGCCTGTGGCGAGCTGTGCCAGTTTCGCGGGATAGTCTCGCTGGGAAGCAGGGCATTGGTTTTTCCTGAGCTGTGCCACGGCTGTGGCGGGTGTGCTCAGGTCTGTCCCAACGCTGCAATTACCGAGCGTCCTCATCAGATCGGTACGGTTTCCGTGGGGCAAGCCGGGTCGATCAGGCTGGTGGAGGGACGGCTGGATGTTGGTGTCTCACTGGTTCCCCCGGTGATCCGTGCCGTGCGTGAGCAGTTGCGGGATGACATGCCTGCAATTCTTGACGCGCCACCCGGCACCTCCTGTCCGGTGGTGGCAACCCTGCGGGAATGTGACTATCTGCTGCTGGTGACTGATCCGACCCCCTTTGGTCTGCACGATCTGAAGCTGGCAGTGGCGCTGGCGCGGGAGCTGAGCCTGCCCTGCGGCGTTGTGGTAAACCGTGCCGGAGAAGATCTGGTTGGGCTGTATCAGTATTGCCAGACAGAAAACCTGCCGGTGCTGCTTTCCCTGCCCGATGATCGGCAGATAGCTGAAGTAAGCTCACGGGGAAATGTGATAGCCCATGCACTTCCGGAATACGGCCTGATGTTTGCTGAACTTGCTGCAAAATTGAAGCAGGAGCTGAAGACAGCCGGAGGCAGACCATGAGCAAAAATCATATTCGCGAACTGGTGGTGCTGTCCGGCAAAGGTGGCACCGGCAAGACCAGTGTGACTGCATCCTTTGCTGTTCTGGCAGGCAAGGCGGTACTGGCAGACTGTGATGTTGACGCTGCTGACCTCCATCTGCTGCTGAAACCTGAAACCGAGCAGCGGCATGCCTTTTTAAGCGGTAACGAAGCGATTATCCGTCAGCAGGATTGTATCAGTTGTGGGCGCTGCCTTGAACTCTGTCGCTTTGACGCTGTCCGTGCCGTTGGTTCGGTCTACCGAATTGATCCGGTGGCTTGTGAAGGGTGTGGAGTCTGCGTCCGTTTTTGTCCCGCCAAGGCGATCGACTTTCCCGAGCGGATGTGTGGCGAGTGGATGGTATCAGGCACCCGTTGCGGCCCGATGGTCCATGCCCAGCTGGGGGTGGCAGCAGAAAACTCCGGCAAACTGGTTACAACGGTGCGTGAGCAGGCCTGGGCCGTGGCGGTAGATAAACGGTTACAGCTGATCATCTCCGATGGCCCGCCCGGTATCGGTTGCCCGGTGATCGCCTCGTTAAGCGGTGTGTCACTGGCATTGGTAATAACAGAACCAACCGTTTCGGGGTTGCATGACCTGCAACGGGTGCTGGCGCTGGCTCGCCACTTTTCTGTCCCAACCGCTGTTTGCGTCAACAAGTGGGACATCAACCCGCACCAGACAGAACGGATAGAGGCTGCAGCCCGTTCAGCCGGGGCAGAGGTCACCGGTCGGATCCGCTATGACCGCATGGTAACCCAGGCCCAACTGCAACAGAAGGCGGTGGTCGAGCTGGATTCGACTGCCGGGGCCGATATCCGTACGCTTTGGAAGCAGACTCTGGCCTTATTATAACTCACTTATTTCGTCATTCGGGAGGAGGTACCGTGAAAGCAATGTCACATGAAACCCCGCAACAGGATCAGGCCTGCCCGCCTTCAGCCTGCGATTCCTGTGCATCCAGCAGTTGTTCTGCAACCAGTAAAAAACTGACGGAATCAGAGCAGGAATTTGAAGACCGCCGTCGCCTGGCCTCACGGCTTTGCCGGATCAAGCACAAGATCGTGGTGTTGTCCGGCAAAGGGGGCGTGGGTAAGAGCACGGTGGCGGTCAACCTGGCGATGGGGCTGCATCTGGCTGGAAAAAAAGTCGGTCTGCTTGATGTGGATATTCATGGCCCCAGTATCCCCACCATGCTGGGGCTTGAAAAAAGTCAGGTCCTGGAGGCTGATGGCGAGCTGACGCCGGTGGATCTGGATGGTATGAAGGTCATCTCGCTGGGTTTTTTTCTGAAAGAGCAGGATGAAGCGGTGATCTGGCGTGGCCCGATGAAGACCGGGGTAATTACCCAGTTTATCCGGGATGTCGCCTGGGGCGACCTGGATTACCTGATTGTTGATTCCCCTCCCGGAACCGGCGATGAACCACTCTCGGTTTGCCAGACACTTGAAGATGCTGATGGCGCGATCATTGTCACCACCCCACAGAAGGTTGCGGCGGTGGATGTCCGTAAATCGATCTCGTTCTGTCGGCAGCTTAACCTGCCGGTGCTGGGGGTAATCGAGAATATGAACGGTTTCGTCTGCCCGAAATGCGGTGAGTTGACCGCAGTCTTCCAGTCCGGCGGTGGCCGGTCGATGGCCGAGGATATGCAGGTA
>CAXNJF010000284.1:0-3396 GCA_964202585.1 Trichlorobacter sp.
CCGTCAATCCAGTTTCTGGATCTGACCTCAAAGGGAATTCCGTATAACGCTTCGTACAACGCCCAGCTGTTCAAACAGCTAAGCCCGACCATGAAGGCGCAGATGCAGAAGCTGTATCCGAAACTGTAACCGGATCATAATGTCATCTAGAATGTTTTGTACAGAAAGGTGAAATTTTGGTGCGGGTGGAGACGCTGTTTGGGCTAGCGCCAGTTAGGGCCACAGACAGTGGTGTAGTTAAATAAATGAGAGTTAAAGTTGGAGATCGAATTAAAGTTGGTTATATCTTTGCTCTGTATTCAAGTAGGTAAATAGAAAAAGCATGATATGTTTGAAAAAAGTCTTCAGGCAGTGTCGTCTGGCACTGCCTGATTTTTTTATTTGTCAGAATTAGGCAGCAACAGTTATTCAGCCAAAGGAGAGAACCATGAACAATGAAGAAATAAAAAAGGGCAATGGAGAAAAAATAAACACCTCTGTATCACGGCGGGATTTCATCAAATACACCGCCGGAACAGCTGCCTGTATTTCTATGGGTTCACTGACCTATGGCTGTGGCAGTAGTGGTACAAACTACGTGGCGCTGCCGGTTGCAGGCTACCCGATTGATTCCACCGTGGTGAAAACAACCGAGCGGATGATCTCATTCCCCTATACTCCGGCTTCCAACCCTGCCACTCCCGGTACCATGCCGCAACCGGCTGACCCGCCCTACAGCCCCAACGGCAAGACGGCCCTTACTTGGGATCAACTGAATCAGATTCCTGAGTATGACAAACTGGGTTACGGCAAGTGGACCTACGTGGACTGGCCACTCCCGATAAAGCAGCGGACCGATATCATGCCGGCCAGCTTCAATGCTGCATCAGTCACCAAAAAAACACGGCTGCTGAATTTCTTTGCCATGACCGATATCCATCTGACTGATAAGGAAGCTCCCAACCAGTTGATTTTTATGCAGCAAAATAATCCGGGGTTCTCCGGGCAGAACAGCTCAATCTATTCAGGGGTCATGATGTATACCCCCCAACTCTTTGACGCTGCCATTCAAACGGCTAATGCTCTGCACAGGAAAGATCCCTTTGATTTTATGATCTCCCTGGGTGACTGCTGCAACTCGAGCATGTACAATGAACTCAGGTGGTATCTCGACATCATCGATGGCAAGGTGATCACCCCCAGTTCCGGCGCCCATGCCGGTGCCGACACCACTGATTATCAGAAACCGTTCCAGGCAGCAGGCCTGGACAAGACCATCCCGCTTTATCAGACAATGGGCAACCATGACCACTTTATGATCGGTTCAATCCCGGTTTATGAGAACGGACTAGACCAGTCATACATCAGCGATACGGTCTGGGCGGTGCCGAATGCACTGCAGACCCCCAATACCAGCACCACAAACCCTACCTTTCCAGCCAACTTCAGCTCAAAAAACATTACGCAAGATCCAAAATTTTATCAGGGCGTGATAGACGGCACCACCGCTTTGGGCACCATCAAATATGCAGGAACTTTAGCAACTCCTCCCAAGGTGGTTGCCGACCCCAACCGCCGTTCCCTGCACAGAGCAGAATGGATTCAGGAGTTTTTCAATACCACCACCAGCCCGAAAGGCCACGGTTTTAACCTGGTTACCTCCAACCCCAACTTTAATCTGGTACCGGCTGCAGACCGCGCCGGTTTTGCCTGCTACAGCTTTATGCCCAAGGCAAACCTGCCGCTGAAGATTATTGTGCTGGACGACACCCAGCGGGAAGATGACGGCTCGGTTGATATTCATGGTCACGGTTTTCTTGATGCGCCGCGCTGGGCCTGGCTTCAAAAGGAACTTGCCGATGGTCAGGCAGCCAACCAGCTGATGATCGTTGCCTGCCATATCCCGATCTGTGTTACCAATATTGGCACCGAACTGGAATGGTGGCTTGGCGCCGATGGTGATCCGTCCACCACCATCAGGAATGCCTGTACGATAACGGAGCTGGTTACTACCCTGCAGAACAGTAAGAACCTGCTGATGTGGATCGCCGGGCATCGCCATGTCAATACGGTGAAGGCTTTTGTTTCCCCTGATCCGGTCAATGCGCCTGAAAAAGGGTTCTGGCAGGTTGAAACTTCGTCACTGCGTGACTTCCCGCAACAGTTCCGTACCTTTGAGATTTATATCAACAGTGACTACAGCATTTCTATTGAGGCGGTGAACGTAGATATTGCGGTGAAAGAGGGGACGCCTGCAGCAACATCCAGGAAATATGGCATTGCAACGCAGCAGATCCTTCAAAATCCACTCAAGGGAAATCCGCCAAACTATGCGACATACTTTGGTAAGGATTTTGGCCCTGTAGACCCGACCCGGGGACGGGGTGGTGAATCAACGGTAAAAGGCTCAGGAGACAACTATACCGACCCGTCCATCCTGTTTGTTGATATGACCTCTCAAGGGGTTCCCTACAACGCCTCCTACAATGCTCAACTGTTCAAGCAGCTGAGTCCGACCATGAAGGCGCAGTTGCAGAAGCTGTATCCGACACCGTAATAACTGCTGACAAGAACAACGAAAAAAGGCTCACCCTGCAGCGTCATGCTGCAGGGTGAGCCTTTTAAAATATGATGAGTTTTTTACCCCAAACGCACACAACTGATCGGCACTTCAGGGGTTGCTGCTTCCAAACCCCTTTGAGCATGTTCAAGCAGGATATCCGGGGTCATTTCCCGTTTTTCCTGAGATCCAACAAAACCTGAGATACCAAACAAGCCGATAATCGGTACGTTTGCGCTGTTGCTGGCTATAGCCAGCTGCCCCATCCGGATACGGAAACGTTTGGCTACCGTACCGGCATCCACGGCTGTTGTCTCCGGCAACAGAACCAGAAAGCGATGTTCATCCCACCTGGCTACCCAGTCAATATCCTTACGGATCGCTTCATGCAGCAGTTCTGCCGTTGCCTGTAACAGTTTTTCGCTAGCGAAGATGCCGTTACTCTTGCGGAACTGTTCGATCTGGTGATAACCGGCCAGCACAATGGAAAGCGACCGCTGGTACCGGTTGGCCCGCTTGATCTCCAGCGGCAGCCGTTCTTCCATGAAGCTGCGGTTATGCACGCCGGTCAGCGCATCCACCAGTGATACCGCCTGGGCCTGCCTGATATGAGCTTCCCGGATCCCTTCAAGTTCAATAATCCGTAAGGCTGTTCTCAGTCTGGCCTGCAGTTCCGGCTTGTGAACCGGTTTTACCAGATATTCATCAGCGCCTGCATCCAGTCCGGCGATAATGTCATTTTTGCTATCCTGGGCGGTCAGCATGATAATGTAGGTATAGCCGTTATCCGAGCTGTCGGTACGGATTCCCCGGCACAGCTCAAGCCCGTTCATTTCCGGCATCAGCCAATCGGTGAT
>CAXNJF010000285.1:0-3392 GCA_964202585.1 Trichlorobacter sp.
CGGGCCAGGGCCAGTTTCAGCAGGCGATGGACGATCAGATCCGGGTAGCGCCGGATCGGTGAGGTGAAGTGAGTGTAGCAGCTGGAAGCCAGACCGAAATGCTTCAGGTTTTCTGCGGCATAGCGGGCCTGTTTCATGCAGCGTAGCAGACCGTAGTTGACCAGCCGTTCCTCCGGTTTTCCCTCGGCATCACTTATCAGCTGCTGCATGGCAGACGGTTCAACCTGCTGGCCTTTTATTTCAAGGCTAAAGCCAAAAGGGAGGATGAAATCACGGAAGGCCGCCAGCTTGGTTGGGTCGGGCGGTTCATGGATCCGGTAGATGAACGGCAGTTCCTGGGCAGTGACAAAGCGGGCCACCGCCTCATTGGCTGCCAGCATGAACTCTTCAATCAGCTGGTGGGCCAGATTGCGCTCGCTCTTGATGATCGCCTCGGTCTGTCCGGTCAATCCCAGGATAATCTCCGGCTCCGGCAGGTCAAAATCAATGCTGCCCCGTTGCCGTCGCATCGCTTGCAGAATCAGGGCCAGCTCTTTCATCTGCAACAGCATTGGAGCAAGCTGTTGCTGGTCACCAAGTCCCTTGTTGTCGGCTTCCAGAATAACCTCTTTAACAATGGTGTAGGTCAGGCGGGCGGTACTTTTGATCACGCTGGAGTAAAAGCTGGAGTCAAGCATCCTGCCCTGCCCGTCAAAGAGCATCTCGGTAGTCATGGTCAGGCGGTCAAGGTGGGGATTCAGGGAGCAGATCCCGTTTGAGAGCCGTTCCGGCAGCATCGGAATACAACGATCCGGAAAGTAGACCGAGGTGCCGCGCAGGTAGGCCTCCCGGTCAAGGGCAGTACCCGGCTTGACATACTGCGAAACATCGGCAATGGAGACCCAGAGCCGGTACTGATCACCTTCCTTGCGGATCGAGACAGCATCATCAAAATCCTTGGCGGTCTCGCCGTCAATGGTTACCGTGGGCAGCTTGCGCAGGTCAACCCGGTCTTTCAGGTCATCTTTACTGACCTGGGCGGGAGCCGCCTGTGCTTCTGCAACAGTTTCCGGTTCAAACTCGTGGGGCAGATCAAACTTGCGGATAACGGTCTGCACCTCAACATCCGGGTCATCAGGCCAGCCCAGAATCTCAATCACCTTACCTTCGGGCGGACGGCTGCCTGCGGGCCAGGCGGTTACTTCAATTACCACCTGCTGTCCGTCAACGGCACCGTTAACTGCGTTGGCAGGTACGTTGAAAAAAGTGCCGATCCTCAACTCTTCCGGCACCAGCGTGGCCCCGCGTCTGCTCTGTTGCAGGCGACCCACGATCCGGCTGTTGGCCCGCACCAGTATGGCCAGTACCCGGCCTTCCTGCTTACCCCGCTGTGAGCGACTCTTTTCGGCCCGCACTGATACCGTATCACCGTGCAGGGCATTGTTGATATTCTTGCCCGGAATAAAGATATCGTCGCCGCCGCTTTCCGGTTTTACAAAACCGAAGCCGTCACGATGGATTGAAATGGTCCCCTGTATTGATCCGCTGTTTTCGGCCCCTGGCAGGGTGTAGCGGTTACCCCGCAAGCGCAGGATTTCTCCGTTTTTTACCAGGCTTTCCACCAAAGACTTGAGTTCATTTTTAACAGAGCGTCCACCAAAGGCGCGGAGCAATGAGGCAAAGTGCAGTGCCTCGGTCTCTTCAGCCAGCAGGTCTAATAGTTCATTTTTGTGCAGGAGCATGTTTGTTACCGTTTGTGTGAGAAGTGATATGCAAGGAGGAATTATATAGCACGTGATCTGTCCTGAAGACACAAAAAAGCCCTGCAGAGGCCTCTGCAGGGCGGTATATAAACAGGAAGCACCACCTGGGCTAGTGTGCGGATTGTATCTTCCGCTGGTTGTGCTTCTTGCGGGCGATAGTGTCGCTGGCGTTATCCTGCATCTTGTGCAGCTTCCTGCGTTCCTGATCGGTTATTGTGCCATCGGACCTGGCTGCCTGCTCTGCCTTCCTGATATGTTGCTGCTGTTTTTCCAGCTTTGCAGCCTCTTCAGGAGTCAGTTGACCGCTTTTAAGCCCCTGTTGAATCCGCTTTTCCTGCTGTACCTGACGCTTATCAATAGTTGTTGTGTTCGTGGAACCATACCCGCCGTTGGGGGTATTAGCCGCAGACCCGCGTGCATCAGAGAACGCTTCGGCAGTTACAGCAGCACAAGAAAGCCCGATAAGTCCGGCCAGCATAATGGTTATGGTCTGTTTCATGGTGACACCTCGGTACCTGGATGGACTGGATTGTCGTTGCAGATTGATTAGCATGAGATGTGCCAAAGCTGTAATAGAATGATATTATTTGATGTTTTTATAGGCATGGAGAGTCCGGATGTTTTTTGTCAAGCTTTCTGTACGCAAATGCGTAACAGGATACCTCAGGTGAGGTACGCTCAGGTGGTCTGAATATCCAGGTGCTCTTCTACCTTTGTCATACGGTTTTTCAACCTGGAGAGTGTCTTGCGCATTTCAGGCAGGTGGGGAAATACGGCAGCAGATTTCAGCCGCGCTTGATGGGGGATGGCAGGTGTGCCGCTGAGTACTGCGCCGGCTGCTACGTTGTTGAAGACACCTGATTGTCCGGAGATCATGGCGTTGTCACCGATCACCAGATGGTCAACTATGGCAACCTGACCACCCAGCGTAACATGTTTTCCCAGCGTGGTGCTTCCTGCAATACCTGCCTGGGCCACAATAACGCAGTTTTCTCCAATCTGGCAGTTGTGTGCAATCTGCACCAGATTGTCGATTTTGGTACCGCGTCCGATACGGGTTGTTTCCAGAGCTGCCCGGTCAATGGTTGTGTTGGCCCCTATTTCTACATCGTCTTCGATGATGACCGTGCCGATCTGGGGGATTTTGAACCAGCCGTCACCATCCGGGGCGTAGCCGAAACCATCACCGCCGATCACAGCACCATTTTGAACCGTGACCCGATTACCGATCCGGCTCCCTTCACGAACTGATACCCCGGCGTGCAGTGTTACATCGTCTCCCAGCACGACCCCTTCATACAGGGTTACATTAGGGTAAATAGTCGCACGGGCGCCAATGCAAACACCGTCACCGATGTAAGCGCCAGGATAGACTGTCACGTCTTTCCCCATAGTTACCCCGGTGCCGACAAATGCCCCGTCCATAACCCCCCTGGATGTCCTGGTCTGTTTGGTAAAAAGGGTGAGTAACTTGGCAAAGGCGAGATAGGGATTTGCCACAACAATTCCATTACGGCCGAATCCATTGGCAGAGGGGGGCAAAACTATTGCTGATGCACGGGTTGTTTCGACCTTGGCGGCATATTTGGGGTTGGCAAGAAAGGTTATCTGTCCTGCTTCAGCGCTATCCAGCGTCCCTAATCCCATGAT
>CAXNJF010000286.1:0-3391 GCA_964202585.1 Trichlorobacter sp.
TACTGGACCTTTGATGCAAAATCCACCACCTGGTACGATGGCGAGCGGGGCGAGGATTACTACGAAACCGAGCGCTATAGCGACACCGACGATGAAGGTAAAAGTGTCACCCGGACACGTCAGATCCGCCACACCCGCTGGTACCATGCCAGCGGCACCGTCTGGCAGAACTTTGATGATGTTATTGTACAGGCAGGCCGTTCCCTGCCGCCTGAAATTATTGATGAACTTGAGCCATGGGATCTGCAGCGGCTGGTTCCCTATCAGGATGCCTACATGAGCGGCTTCCAAGCCGAGGCGTATCAGGTGGATCTGGGGGACGGATTTGAGCGGGCCAAGCATGAGATGGATGAAGCGATCCGCGAAACGGTAAAGGGGGATATCGGTGGTGACCAGCAGCGGATCAGCTCAGTACGTACCCAGTTTGACGGCATCACCTTCAAGCATATCCTGCTGCCGGTCTGGATCAGTGCCTACAAGTATGGTGACAAGTCCTACCGGTTTCTGATCAACGGTTCTACCGGGGAAGTGCAGGGGGAACGCCCCTGGTCTGTGGCTAAAATTGCACTGACTGTGGTGGCAAGTATTATTGTACTGATTCTGATTGTGCTGGTGTTGAAGAAGTAATTACGTCTTCTTGAACAGGTAGGTCACAAACTCTTCACCTATTCTGCTATCAACGACGCTGCACCCAAGCCGGGTGTAGCGTTGCACAATATCAAACTTGTCCTGCAGCGGAATACCGGAAAGTAGCAGATGTCCGCCGGAACGGGTCATATCGACCAGTTGATCAGCCAACGGCAGCAGGATATCAGCGTAGATGTTGGCAAGCACCAGATCAAAGGTCTGATCCGTAACGGCTGCAAGCTCTCCGCAGAGCGTTGTAATCTGCTGTTCAAGTCCGTTTAAAACTACATTTTCCTGGCAGGAAATCGCGGCAGCCTCTTCAAGCTCTACAGCCACAACCGTTCCCCCCAACCGGGCAGCAGCAATGGAGAGGATGCCGGTACCGCTGCCCAGATCAAGGGCATGACTACCAGGCAGGTTCGGCAAAGCAGCCATAATTTCAAGACACGAGGCGGTGGTTTCGTGCTCACCGGAGCCGAAGGCCCCTTTCCTGCCCAAAAAAATCGGAAGGCCTGATTGATTTGGGCTTGGATCACCAGCCGGTATGATGGTAAAGAGGCCGACAGAGAATGGTCTGAAGATTCGTCCTGACATGGACCGGAACCCTAGCCGTTTCCTGATGTATCGTCAAGCACCGCGAGAAAGGATTACAAATATTATGCGACTTACCCCGGCCACTGAACTGGAATACCGCTGCAAGAAACTGCAAGATCTGATGCAGACAGCTGATCTTGACGCTGTACTGATTGTGCAGAATGCAGATCTTTACTATTTTACCGGCACCGTCCAGAACGGCTGCCTGTATGTTCCTGCCACAGGACAACCGCTCTACCTGGTGCGACGGGATCAGGCTCGGGCAAGAATGGAATCAGGACTTAAAGAGGTTCTGCCCTTTTCTGCCCCCAAAGACATCCCCGGCATCATTAGCGGATATGGTTATCCGGAGCCAAAGAATATCGGGCTTGAGTTTGATGTCCTGCCGATTACCTTTCTGGAGCGCTACCGCAAGGTCTGGCCAAATGTCGTATTTAGCGATGCAACACCTCTGATCCGGCAGGTGAGGATGATCAAAAGCCATTATGAGATCCACCTGATGCAGGATGCTGCCGATCAGGTTCACGCGGTGTATGAACGGGCCAAACAGGTAATCCGGGAAGGGATGACTGATCTGGAACTGGCAACGGAACTCGAATACACCGCACGAAAACATGGCCACCTGGGACTAATCAGAATGCGGGTTTTTAACGGCGAAATGTGTTTTGGTCACACTTTTTCCGGAGTAGACAGTGCTGTTCCGGCCTACACCGACACCCCATTCGGCGGCATGGGGCCATCCCCCTGCTTTGGCCAGGGAGCCGGCCACAAGCCGATTGGGCCGAACGAACCGATTATCATGGACTTTGCAGGAAGTATTGATGGTTATCTGGTAGACCAGACCCGCATCTTCAGTATTGGCCCCCTTTCTGCACGATTGACCAAAGGGTTTGAAGATATGCTGAAGGTTCAGGAGCTAATGATGGAGATAATCGTACCGGGTATCAGTTGGGGTGAAGTCTATGACCGCTGTCACTCTCTGGCAATTGAGATGGGCTATGCCGACAGCTTCATGGGGGCTAAAGGTTCTCAGGTTGCATTTATTGGGCATGGCCTGGGCATCGAAATTGACGAATATCCTTTTATTGCCCGGGGATTCAAGGATCAAAATATGGAAACAGGCATGGCTTGGGCTTTTGAGCCCAAAGTAGTCTTTCCGGGTGAGGGGGCGGTTGGGATTGAAAATACTTTTTACCTGAGTGATAACGGGCTGAAACAGTTGACCCGTTCAGATGATGCCCTGGTAATTTTATAATGTTGTTTCAGTATACAAAAAACCTGTTGTATTTGATTTGGCAGGGTGCTATAACAGCCAAAATTTTTGTATACAGTATATTCAAAATGTTTATCAACCTGTGCAATCAATTTGTTGCACCATTTACCCGAAAGGAGAAGCACGCATGGCTCTGAAGGAAACCCTCAAGCAGAAGATTGAAGAGTTCCGTCCCCGTACCGCCCGCCTGGTTAAAGAATTTGGCAAGGTGAAAATCGATGAGGTCACGATTGACCAATGTATCGGTGGTGCCCGCGACATCCGCAGCCTGGTAACTGATATTTCCTACCTGGATCCCCAGGAAGGTATCCGTTTCCGTGGCAAGACCATTCCCGAGACCTTTGAGGCCCTGCCCAAGGCAGCTGGCTCAAAGTATCCGACTGTTGAGTCTTTCTGGTACATGCTTCTTACCGGTGACGTTCCAACTCAGGCTCAGGTTGACGAAGTTGTTACAGAGTTCAAAACCCGCCAGGAAGTACCTCAGTATGTGTTTGATGCTATCCGTGCTCTGCCCCGTGACAGCCATCCAATGGTAATGCTGTCTGTAGGTATGCTGGTTCTGCAAAAAGACTCCAAATTTGCCGGTTTCTATAACTCTGGCAAGTTCAACAAGATGACTGCCTGGGAATATGTGTACGAAGATGCCAGCGATATCGTAGCCCGTATCCCTGTTATCGCAGCTTTCATTTACAACCTGAAGTATCGTAATGATGTACAGATCGCTATCGATCCTAGCCTTGATATGGGCGCAAACTTTGCTCACATGATCGGCCAGAAAGAGGAGTACAAGGACGTTGCACGTATGTACTTCATCCTGCACTCTGACCATGAGTCCGGCAACGTATCAGCACATACCACTCACCTGGTGCACTCCGCACTGTCTGACCCTTACTATGC
>CAXNJF010000287.1:0-3384 GCA_964202585.1 Trichlorobacter sp.
CATCCCCAGTCGCTTGGCCAGCGGCACGCAGATCAGCGCTGCGGCAAGGTATACGACTGCCTGACCGAGTATGCTGTCGGTCATGGCTGCTCCTTTCGGTTCACGTCAGCAATCCAGTCATTGAGGAAGTCGTGCCCTTTGAACGAGCTCAGAGGAGGTGATTGGGACAGTCTGACCAGAACCTGGCGGTACTGTTTGCCGTAGTCCGCCAGCATGCCGTCTGTCAGGCGGTAGGACCCCTGCACCGCGTAAGGCGGGAGCCAGGTCATGCGACAGAGGTGGGCCGCCTGCTGCAGCGGGAACAGCAGTTCAGGCATGGTGTGACGGTTGAATCCGCTGTGGGAATAGCTCTCACGCGAGCCGCCGGAGGTGACGGTTGCGAAAATCTGCTTGTCTTCCAGGTGGTTGCCCCCCACGCCGTGAGCCCAGCCATGCTCAAGCACCAGGTCCATCCACTGTTTGACCATGGCGGGCGGGCCATACAGAAACACAGGGTAATGCCAGACGATGATCTGGTGCGTCAGCAGCAGATCCTGCTCTCGGGCAGTATCGACGTTGAAATCGGGATACTGCTCGTAGAGGTCATGGATGGTAATGCCATCCTGACCGTGAAGGCCTTCAAGCAGTGCCTTATTGACCCGTGACTTTTCATAGCGAGGATGTGCAAATAAAATCAGTATCTTCTTCATGCTGCACGAGCACCTTTCGGGGCTAACGGCTCTGTGGAGATGGTTGACTTCCGACAACCATCATTCTGAAATTCAGACTGCCGTTCGGATCTGGTCTGCAGCGCACGCCAGCCGACTCAAACCAAAAGCCGTACCTCAACGACCTTGAACCAGCCCGCATGAGTTACGGAAGCCCCTGCACCCGGCCCGACGATTTCATCGGTGCTTGCCTTGATGGTGGGATTGGTGAAAAGTTCGGCAAGGTTCATAACTAAAGCTATACCGATTGTTTCGCACCAAACCCTTTTAAGCCTTATCAAGGGGGGAGTGATTTTAGATAGTACGGTGTACGAGTCAGGGCGGTACTACTTCATCTGCTCAAGAATTCCGAGCAGTTTGTGGGATTCGGCAACCATCTCGTCACAAATCTGCCGGGCACGGTGATGGTCACCGCTATCGTGGGCCTGAATTGCTGCCTTACCCAAAGCGTGAACCTTCTGGTGAGGATCAACAATGTTGTGAAAGGATGGATGGTTGCCGCACACATCTTTCCCCTGGCGGTCATACCAGCTGCCAAAGGCACAGGCGTGATGGTCCGGCAGTTTGTGAGCATCAAGATGCAGCTCTCCTTTCAGGTGCAGCCTGATCCGGCGGGTGAACAGCAGGTGAGCAGACTTGGCCTTTTGCAGAACTGTTGTCAGGTTTTCGTTGCATTTAAACTGGTTCAGGGTTCCCTGCAAGCCTTCAAACATCCCGATCATGCCACTGATCTTGAAAACCGATTCGGTGGTCTGCCGGTTGGTCTGCTGCACCAGATCACTGATACTGTGAATGCTGCCGGTAACCTCGTTGTTGGTGGCGGTCAATTCTTCAGCTGCCGTGGCGATCTGGTTGATCTCCTGGCTTACATCAGAAATTTTGGAAAGGATCTCGTCCAGCGCTTCGCCGGAGCGGGCTGCCTCGTGGGTTCCCTTTTCTACCTGGGTAACCCCCTCTTCCATCACATTAACCGCTTTGGCAGTTTCCTGCTGGATCGCCTTGATCATCTCGGCGATCTCACGGGTGGCTCGTGTTGTCCGCTCTGCTAGTGCCCGTACTTCATCGGCAACCACGGCAAACCCCCGGCCCATCTCCCCGGCACGGGCAGCCTCAATGGCAGCGTTTAAGGCCAGCAGATTGGTCTGGTCTGCGATATCCTCAATAGTGCCGACAATGGCGCCGATCTGATCGGAACGTGCCCCCAGTCCCTTGATGGTCTCAGCAGTGACCCGCACATTATCGGCGATCACCTGCATGGAACGCAGGGTGTCCTGCACGACGGTGGCGCCGTTTTGGGCAGTACTGCCCGCTTCGTCGGCACGTTCGGCAGCGTGCATGCAGCTGCGGGCGATGTCTGCAGTGGTGGCTGACATCTCCTCACTGGCTGTGGCAACAGCCACGGTCTGGCCGGCAGCCAGATCAGCCTGGGCCAGCATTTTATCGGAACTTGTATCAAGCTCGGTTGCCGTGGCCACCATATCGGCCGTCTTCTGATTGACATTGGCAATCAGGGTCTGCAGGGTTTCCATGAAACTGTTGAACATACCGGAAATCTTACTGAATTCACACTGTCCGGCAGCATCAAGCCTGCGTGTCAGATCCCCTTCGCCCTGGGTGATCTCTTCCAGTGTGGCGGTCAGATCGCGCAGTGGCCGGGCTATTGAACGGACAATCAGAAGAATCACAAAGGTCAGGAATACCATGTAGATCGGCATGGCGATGTTGAGCGTGGTGACCAGCTTCTGTTTATCGGCCCTGATGATGCTGATCGCACCTGCATAGTCTTTTTCCACCGTTTTGAGCAGTTCGCCGAAATACTTGCGTGAATCCACGGCCAGGGGCGTGGCTTCCTTTTCGTAACTGGCAAAGGCGGTATGACGCATCTCTGGCGTCAGTGGGCGCATCGCTTCAACCAGCACCACGACCTTGTCAACAAAGGCCAGTGTTGAATCACCGGCCTGCTTGATCATGGCCAGATCCTTATCTTTTGTTGAGACTTTTTGCAGCTTGATAAACCGGTCAGCAATCAGATCCCGCCGTTTTTTAATCCCGGCCAGATCCTTGTCCAGATCAGTCCCCAGCATGATATTACGAGAAAGGCGGCTGACCATGTTCATCTCGCCACTGATTTCAAGGGTGAGCATCTGTGCGCTGATTTCTCGGTTAAAGACGCTTTCGGTATGCTTGCCGGACATCGCAACAAAGTACTGTACCATGGCATACATCCCCAGACTGCAGAGGATCACAACCACATAAATCAGATAGAGGCGATGGGTTACTTTGAGATTGCCGAACAGAGACATATAGATCCCCCTGACAGATTAAAAAATACGTTTGATCTTTTTAATTCATTTACACACTTAATGCCAAGCATATTTGTGAGTTAATTCAGTCTGTGTATGTGGTTGGTTACAAGTTCGACTTCTTTCCTGTTATGCGACCGCATCCAGCCGTAACGCAAAGGTCAGATCCAGCCCGGCCAGGGGATGATTGCCGTCCAAAGTCACCTCCTGGTCGTTTACTTCGAGAACCAGCATCACCCACTCGCCCCCCCCCTTAAACTGCAATTGCAGCTTCTCGCCAATCCGCAACTCCCGCTCTGCCGGAAACAGATCCCGCTTTACCTTCAGAATATTTGCATCCTGACGTGGTCCGTATGCCTCGGCTGCCGGTATGA
>CAXNJF010000288.1:0-3372 GCA_964202585.1 Trichlorobacter sp.
ACAACAAACAGATCCGGCCTGAGAGTGCCTTCATCCACCAGACAGAAGACCTGCTTGACCACCGAGCAGAGGTAGGACCCGAAATGGACACCCGGCTGGCTGGAGCCGCCGGTTGTGCAACCCAGCTTCACCGGCAGCATCCCGGCTGCGTGGGCAATTTCTTCCGGCACATACACCTGAAAATGCCCCAGCACCTTGTCGCCCTGCTCCTGCCAACGCTTGACGGTTGGAAAACCGGCATCGCAGAGCAGCTCACGGCAGGCATCAAGCATCTGCTCCAGAGACGCGTCAACCGGCATGGTGTGACCGAAAAAGAGGGGGCTATCCAGATTCATGAGCGAGCCATAACACTCTTGCCGGGCAGGGTCAAACAGAAACGCCTGAACCGTTTGAACGACAAAAATTCAATTTGACAAAGCAGACAACCACCTCCCTCTTCACCTCCCTGCTACAGCGGGCCTTCAGGGGAGAGCTGCAGGGGCGTATGGCATACGCCCTGTTGGCAATGTCTACCATGCCGAATAGTGCAACAGGGGCGCAAGCATTGCGCCCCTGCAAAATACATCTACCGTTTGAAATCAATCAGCACCTATGTTATACAACAACATATAGTGTAAGAGGTGGCAATGGGGACAGCACGGGAAATCATCCGCTACAAGAAAGAGCGGGGAGGTCGGATCATCGAGGTAGTGGTCTGGCATCTTTCCGAACCGCTGCCCGGCAGTAATCACCCCTACAAATACCGCCTGTTTTACGGCAATGCCGACGGCAGTTGCATTGTCCGCTATGACAACGAGCGGGGCAAAGGGGATCACCGGCATGACGCCGACAAGGAAGAACCCTATACCTTTTCCACCCTGCTCAGGCTGATTGAAGAGTTTGAGGCAGAAACAGAAAGGAACTGATCGCCATGAAAGATAAACGCGACCTGAAAATAGGCATCAAGAGCGATAAAGAGTTCTTTGACGAGCTGAAAGAACTGGCCGGAAGGATCGACAACGGCTGGCTGCCGGAAAAGCCGGTTGAACGACTCTATTTTGATGACCTCCCCTCGCTGCTCAAGCATTTGACCCCCAAGCGATTTGAGCTATTGGCAGAACTGCGCCGTATGGGACATACCAGCATCAACGCCCTGGCCAAACACCTGCACCGTCAATACCGCAATGTCTTTGATGATGTGAAAAGCATGGAGCGCCTGGGGCTGGTTGAAAAGGACAAGAGCGGCCATTTCTATGTGCCGTGGGATGAGATAGACGCCACCTTTAAGCTGGCTGCGTAAATGTCCCTCTTCACCTCCATAAAAACCAACTGGCCTGTTGTATTAACTGCCCTTCACCGACCTGCACATCTAAGGGCTGGATGGCATGTTTGGGTATGAAGGGGCCACCCGGATCATCCACCTGCTGGATGAGATCGAGCTGAAGGCGGCGGCGTAAAAAATAGAATACCCACGTTGCACATTGCTGTTTTTGAGGTATGTTTAATCGCACAGACGTACCCAGATCACACCACAAAAAGGAGAACACCATGGTCGCTACCGTAGAGGAGATGAAAGAACTGATGCTGCAGATCGGGATGGACAAAGGGCTGGTCGCCGGACTAGATCCTGCTGCTCCGCTGGCTGGACAGGGAGTTGATTCAGTTGACTGCCCTGCCTTTGCCGTGGCGCTGGAAGAAAAATACAAGGTCAAGATTTCAGACAGTGACTCCATGCAGCTCAGAACCATCAATGACTTTGTGGCCTTTGTAAACCGTTGATACCGACTCCGCGCCAGAAAGCCATACAGCAACTGGCAGCGGATGACCGTCCGCTTCCGGCTGGAGAACCGTTTACCACGCGGTTTTACCAGCCGGAGGATGGTCCCGGAGTTGCGCGGCTTTTTTATGCCGTGTACGGAGACGGCTATCCGATCGACACCTTCTATCTGCCTGACCGGTTGACTGAAGAAAATCGGGCCTGCCGGATCAGAAGCGCTGTTGCCGTTACCGGGGAAGGCGATGTGGTCTGTCACGAGGCGCTTTACCGCAGCTCTGCCCCCAATCCCGGTCTGTTTGAGTTTGGACTTGGCCTGACCCTGCCGGCCTATCGTGCCAGCCTGGCCTTTGCCCGCTGCAGCCAGCTGCTGATGACCCTGCCGGGAACCGAGGGGATTGATGCTTTTTTTGGCGAAGCGGTCTGCAATCATGTTATCACCCAGAAACTGACCAGGCAGGTTGGTACGGTAGAAACCGCCCTTGAGCCGGCCCTGATGCCTGCCCGGGCGTATGAGGCAGAACAAAGCGCCCAAGGCCGGGTGTCCTGCCTGATGGCATTCAAGGTTGTGCAGGACCACAAACGTCAGCTCTGCATTCCGGATATTTATCGTAAACAGATTACATTTTTGCTGGAGGGGTGCAACCTCAACCGGGAACTGATTACAAGCGATACCAGCCTGCCATCATCACCAGCCATACTTGAATCAGCACTGTTCCCCGAGGCCGGTGTGGCCCGTTGCAGCATCACTGCTGCGGGTGATGATCTGGCTGACCGGTTGCGAGGCCTGGAAAACGATCTGCGTGACAAGCAGTTTGCCCTGTTGCAGTGCTTTGTTCCGCTTGACGCATCCTGGGCCGGACCGGTGGTGGAGCTGATGCGTCAGGAACGGTTCTTTCTGGGAGGATTTCTGCCGGTCTGGTTCGGCGGTGACGGCCTCTTGATGCAAAAACTTTTTGTTGATCCCGGCTTTGAGGCGATGCAGCTGCATTCGGAACGGTCAGGTAAAATCCGTGAACTGGTACAGGATGACTGGAGTCGCACACAGCATGGTGGAGGTTAGGACAGCATGGAACTGAAGCTTGAACTTGATCCTGCCCGGATGCCGGTAGCCGTGGCCTTTGTTGAAAGTGCGGCCCGAACTGCAGGGTTTGAAGAACGGGAGTATGCCCTGCTGACTCTGTCGGTTGAAGAGCTGTTTCTTGCGCTCTGCAGTGCCATGCCGGGCTGCGAAGTCGGACTCAAGTTCCGCGACCTGCGCTATGCTGCCGAGGTCTGTTTCCATTTCCCCCAGCCTCCGCCTGACCTGCGGATCTTCAACATCACCACCCGTCCTGACCATGAGACTGACGAAGGCCTTGCCAGGATGGGGCTCTTTCTGGCCTCCCGCGCCTGCGACCAGTTCAGTGTACAGCAGATACCGCAGGGTGGCTGGGAGATCCTGTTGCGCAAGGAGCGCAGGTATCCGGCAGCAGGTCAACCGTTTACCCCGCCAGCACAGCTGAAGTCCTGGAGCATCTCTGCCACACCTTCCCCTGATGCGGTCAAACAACTATCAAATCTGATCGCAGCACAGTATGCGGCAACCCAGTTTCCCGAAGAGTTTACTCCGGAGGGAC
>CAXNJF010000289.1:0-3366 GCA_964202585.1 Trichlorobacter sp.
TCTGATGATGCCAAGCTGACTGATGCAAAGCTTCAGATCCGCAATCTTGAGACAGCACTCAAACTGTACAAGCTGGACAGCGGCAACTATCCGACAACCGAGCAGGGATTAATCGCTCTGATCACAAAACCGGCTGTTGGTCAGATCCCGAAAAACTATCGGACTGAAGGGTATCTCGAAAGCAAGTCCATCCCTAAAGATCCCTGGGGTACTGAATTTATCTATCTTGCTCCCGGCGAACATGGTGATTATGACCTTTGCTCTCTGGGGTCCGACGGTGTCAAGGGTGGCGAGGCTAAAGGTGCGGATATCTGCAACTGGAATATCCAGTAAGGGTTTTACCCTGCTGGAGCTTGTGGTAGTGCTGGTTATCCTGGCAGGAGTTGCTGCACTGGTGCTGCCCCGTTTTGCCACCCTGTTTGATGGAGACACCCGCCTGGCTGCCCGCAACGTTGCTACATTGCTGCGCTATCTTGACGAACGGGCCGTTACCGGAAGGATCCGCTACCGTCTTCTGGTTGATCTGAATGAACAACAGATATCCGTGCTGCAGGTTTCCGGACTTGGTGAAGAGCAGCCCCCGGAAGACCCCTTCCTGTTACGCAATCCATTGACAGGGGGCACGCAGATCACCGATCTGACAACAGAGCGGCTGGGCACGGTCACCAGCGGCACGATCAAAATTCCGTTTGGCCCAGGGGGCCTGTCAGAGCCGCTGCTGCTGCATCTGGGTTCCCCTGATACCCGGCAGTACACCGTTCAGGCCTTGCCGGTCAACGGCTCGGTCAGGGTAGCCGAAGGCAATCTGGAGATCATCCGGTGAGCCGCTCAAACCGTGGCTTTACCCTGTTAGAGGTACTGATTGCCCTGGCAATTCTGGCAGGAACGATCACCACGGTGGTGGTAACCTTTAACCATCACCTGTCACTGGTGGTGCGTGATAAGGAAACCACCACGGCTCTCCTGCTTGCGAGAGCCAAGCTGGCTGAACCTGATTTTTTAAGCTCCAGTACGGCTAACGGCACGTTTGCACCGGAATATCCGGCTGTTTTGTGGAAGCGGGTACAAACCGCCACCGACTATCCCGGCCTGAAGCGCTATCAATTGACGGTGTCCTGGCAGTCAGAACAGCGGTCTCTGGTTTTGGTGACCTATGCCCGCAAATAATCGCTCCGGCTTCACCCTGCTGGAACTGCTGGTGGCCCTGGCGGTCGCTTCTTTGATTGTTCTGGCTGTTACCAGCACCCTGTTTTCACTCAATCGCGCCTACGAGACCGCATCAACCGGCATGGAACAGCGTCGCGCCCTACGCAGTACCCTTGATCTGCTGCGCCGGGAGCTTTCAGCAACGCTGTATAAAAACAGCGACAAGCAACTCCGTTTTCAGGTGGAAGACCGGGATTACTACGGCAAACCAACTTCAACCCTGACCTTTACAACCCTGGCTCCACCGCTTGAAGGGGAGACATCTGATCAGGTTCGGGTGCAGTACAAAACGGAAGCTCTTGATAAAACCATTACGCTGACCCGTGCCAGCCGGGATTTTTTTCAGCAGGAAACGACTCCTCTCAAGGCATTTCCGCTGCTGGACAGTCTGGAAGGATTTCAGGTGGAATGCCATGACGGATCAAAGTGGGTAAAAAGCTGGGATACGGCCCTGACCAACCGGTTGCCCAAACAGGTTCGTGTCACGCTGTTGCTGCCTGACAATGGCAAGACGGTCTCCTATCAGGTCACGGCAACACCACGGATAACCGTCCAATGAACAGCCAGCGAGGATTTGTCCTGGTAATCGTTCTGGTAATGGTTGTGTTACTTACCTCGCTGGTTACTGTTTTTATCAATGAGGTATACCTTGAGACCGGCTCAAGCCGGAACAGTGTCGACACAACCCAGGGCAGCCTGTTTGCCGAAGGGGGGATGGCCGGCGCTCTGGAACTGCTTGCGACAGCCTTGAACAACCAGTCCTACAGTTCACTTGCTGACTACTGGGCCAAGCCGCTTGTGCTTGATGAGGAACAAGGGCAGCTCAGGATCAGTATTGAAGAGGAAAACAGCAAACTGAACCTGAACGCCATCGCCTTTCCCAACGGCGCCTATAATGAGGTCTACCACGATATTGCACTCAGGCTGTTCAAGCAGCTGAAACTGCCCCTTGAACCGCTGGATGCCATAGCAGACTGGATTGATGAAGAGGACATACCACACCCTGGAGGCGCTGAAGCGGACTGGTATACGGCACTGAAACAACCGTACCGCCCCCGTAACAAGCCGTTGGTAACACTGGAAGAGACGAAACGGATCAAGGGGGTTGCCGAACTGTTTGACCGGATCCGTCCCTTTGTAACCGTTTACGGTGATCAAGCTGCAGGCGGAGCAGCTCCGATCAACATCAACACCGCCCCGCGTGAACTGCTGCTGGCCCTTGATGAACGGATGACCGCATCATTGGCTGACCGGATACTTGAACACCGCAAAGCAACGCCATTCAAGCATCCGGCAGAATTAAGCCAGGTTGCCGGCATGCAACAGATAGCGCCTGCACTGTTGACCAGAATCAGCACTAAAGGGACGGTCTACCGGATCCGCTCGGAAGGCGTGGTAATCGGAACCACGCGCAGCATTGAAGCTGTTATCCGTATTGTTGGCAGCAGCACCCCATCCATCCTGTACTGGCGCGAATACTGATTTTTCGGGCCGTTTTCAGCGGAGAAAATGAATCATGATCATTCAGATAATTCAACTTTCCGGCACGCAGGTTACCTGTGCCAGGTTTCAGAAAATCGGTAAGGGGATTATTCCGGTATCCGGTTCACGCCACCCGTACCACGATCATACAGAGCTGATCAGCCTGCTTCAGGAACAGCTGCAGCCGTTAACAGACGAAGTCCGCACCATTCTAGCGTTACCTCCTGCACAGATCACGCTGCGGGAACTCACCCTGCCGATCTCGGATCGTAAAAAGCTCCGGGAACTGCTGCCGCTGGAACTTTCAGGCGAAATTGCTGATGAAGGGCCTGATCTGGCCTGTGACGCCCTGCCCCTTGCAGATGGCTCTTTGCTTGCCGGCTGGATTTCAGTGCCGGTAGCAGCTGAATTGCTGCAGCTTCTCGCCCAGGCAGGGCTTGATCCCGAAGTGGTAACCTGTGCAAGCCTGGGCTGGCACCTGTTGACACCATCTGAACAGCAGGAGCCGATCGCACTGGTCGATGACAGCGCACTGATGGTCTGCAGCCAGGGCCGTCCTGTTTTCTGTCGCTTCATGAGTACCGACACCGACACAATGGCACGCACCCTGACCGCACTGGAACTTGGCAAGGGGATTATTGTCAAGACCATCTACCGGCTTGAGGGTGATCCCTTGCC
>CAXNJF010000290.1:0-3365 GCA_964202585.1 Trichlorobacter sp.
TTTTTTAGCAGATAGCGTTCCACCAGATCGGCTACAGGATCAACCAGCAGGTATTCCTTGACACCGAAACGCTGGTACAGCTCACGCTTCAGCTTCTTTTCCCGCGTAGAGTTGGAAGGGGAAAGTACCTCAACCACCAGATCAGGCGCTCCCTGAATGTTGGCATCGGTAATTTTGCTTTTGTCACAGACCACAAGCAAATCTGGCTGGACAATATTAACGTCATCAAAAACAACATCCGTTGGAGCAATAAAAGAACGACATTTTTTTCCGGCAAGATGGTTGGCTACGGCACGATAAAAATTGCCGGTTATGATCTGATGCCTGATATTCGGTGCTGCGGACATGTTGTATGCCTCGCCATCGATCAGCTCCCAGCGTTCATCTTCAGGCCAGTCCTTGTACTCGTTCCAGGAAAAACGCTGAGGAATTACTTCTGCAGGATATGCCATAGTCTATTCCCCCCCTTCCTACCGGTTGCGCTCATACAGGATTTTCAACCCTTCCAGGGTCAAAAACTGATCAACCTCATCAATCGTTTTTGATTCGGGCGCGATCAGACCTGCCAGTCCTCCGGTAGCGATCACGCGCGACTGCTCACGACTCTCAAGCTTTATCCGTTCTACGATACCATCCACCAGCCCAACATAACCGTAAAAAATTCCGGCTTGCATTGAGTTAACCGTATTCTTTGCAATGGCATGGGGAGGACGGCAGATATCTACCCGTGGGAGCTTGCTTGCCCGCTGAAAGAGCGCCTCAAGTGAAATAGCCAGACCTGGCGCGATGGCACCGCCGCAGTATTCCCCCTTGGCGTTCACATAATCAAAGGTGGTGGCTGTTCCAAAATCAACAATTATAAGAGGGCTGCGATGTTTTTCAAACCCTGCAACAGCGTTCACTATCCGATCAGCCCCTACCTCGCGAGGGTTGTCATACTGGATCTGCATACCGGTTTTGATGCCAGGTCCAACCACATATGCAGACAGTGAGAAAAAATCACGGCAGAGTGATTCAAGCACCCCGGTCAGCGGAGGTACCACCGATGAGATGATGATGGCCTTGATCTGTGAAAACGACAGCGCAGCCAGAGAGAAAAGGCTTTGCAACATGATCCCGTATTCATCAGAGGTACGGGACTTGTCAGTAGAAATGCGCCAGTGACGTATCAACGTATCACCGTTGTAGATACCAAGCACGATATTACTGTTACCAACGTCAATGACAAGAAGCACAATAATCTTCCTTTCAGAGTACGGTTACATCACCACTCAGGATTCTTTCCAGCGTTCCATCAGGACGTTGCAGCAACAGCGCACCGTCCTGGTCAATCCCGGCAAAGGGGCCTTGCAATCTGGCAGTACCTGCCTCAACACACACATCACGTCCAAAGGCGTTGCAATACCGTGACCATTCTTCCCGTACCGGCCCAAACCCGCACTGACGGAACCTGCAGTACTCCTGATCAAGCTCCTGCAGCAATTGCACGATAAAAACCTGGCGCGACACCGGTGATCCGGTCTCAAGCAACAGAGATGTTGCCGGAGAACGCAGGTCGGAAGAAAACTGGTCAGCCCGCATATTCAGATTGACTCCGATCCCCAGAATCACAAAACCGACCCGGTCGGTCTCTGCGTTCATCTCGTTCAACAAACCGGCAATCTTGCGGCCATTCATCAGCAGATCATTGGGCCATTTGATGGCCGGCTGCAAGCCGGTGACGGCCTTGATTGCCCGTGCCACCGCCACTGCCGAGAGAAAAGTCAGTTGTGGTGCTTCGTAGGGTGGCAGTTCCGGGCGCAACACCACAGAACAGTACAGATTAACCCCGGCAGGAGACTCCCAGCGGCGTCCAAGCCTCCCCTTGCCTTCCAGTTGACGATCAGCCAGCAGAACCGTCCCTTCGTCTGCACCTTGTTCTGCAAGCCGGAAGGCATCAGTATTGGTGGAACCTGTTTCTGTACGACAAACGATCCGGCGTCCAACCAGACATTCGTCTCCCAACTCAGCCCGCAGAGAATCAACATCCAGCAGATCAGGTTCTGCAACCAGAAGGTACCCCTGGGAAGGGATCGCCTGAATGCTGTAACCAATTGCCCGTAATGAAGCAACCTGCTTCCAGATTGCCGTGCGGGAAACGGACAGTAAACGGCTCAACTGCTCCCCTGACACAAGACCGTCGGCAGACCGCAAAAGTTTCACAAGATCAGCGGCCAATGAACGGCGTGTCATAAAAACTAATCCAGCAACATGGAGATATCCATGGCCCTTGGAGAATGGGTCAGGGCTCCGATTGAAATGATATCAACCCCGGTTTCAGCAATGGCGCGGACCGTCTCCAGATTTACGCCGCCGGAGGCCTCCACCAGAGCCCGCTTTGCAATCAGCTCCACGCAATAACGCATGGTGGCGCAATCCATATTGTCCAGCATAATGATATCTGCACCGGCAGTCAGAGCTTCCTGCACCTGTTCAACGGACTCGGTCTCGATCTCTATCTTCAAGGTATGGGGGATATATGCCTTGGCACGGCGTATCGCTTCCGTGATACCGCCGGCAGCCGTAATATGATTTTCCTTGATCAGTATGCCATCATACAATCCGGTACGATGGTTTATCCCCCCCCCTACCCGCACAGCATATTTTTCCAACACCCGCAGACCGGGGGTTGTCTTGCGGGTATCCACAATTCGGGCACTGGTACCGGCAACAGAACGGACGTAACAGGCGGTCAGGGTAGCGATGCCAGACATCCGTTGCAGCAGATTCAGGGCTACTCGCTCCCCCTGTAACAACGCTGCAGCATCACCGGCCATTCTCGCCAATAAATCACCTTTTTCAATAGGTTGACCATCATGGCAGCAGGCATCGAATGCAATTGATTGATCCAGCAGTGCAAAAACCCGGGCAGCGACAGCGATACCGGCCACGGTCAACGGTTCCT
The DNA here is from genome assembly GCA_964202585.1 of Trichlorobacter sp. GTDB lineage: Bacteria > Desulfobacterota > Desulfuromonadia > Geobacterales > Pseudopelobacteraceae > Trichlorobacter. Next base: position 2,945 of record CAXNJF010000290.1, read on the forward strand.
TGGCCACCAGACGAGCCGAGACCTGACGTGGTTCAGGTACTACGGCCTGGGTCGTCAGATCACCGGTATGAATATCTTCTTGCAAGGCATTTTGGATGATATTATCGAGACTCAGCATACAACCCCATCCTGTTCAAGAAAATGAAAGACTTTATATCACAGCTGCCCCACCCTCGCAACCGCATTCAGTTTCTGCAGCGGCAAGGGTTTCACGGTGTATAGCAATTGTATACATTTATCAATTGACAATCGAGCGCTGCGCTCTTAAAGTGAAGCGCTTTAAATATAATCAAGTTTCAAGGGGGATTTCGATGAACGGGCGGATTATTACCTTCTTTGCAACGGTTATTGTCATGCTGATGACGGTTCCTGTGCAGGCCAAGGACATCAGGTTCAGCTTCAAGAACGCCTCAGCTGTTGT
>CAXNJF010000291.1:0-3339 GCA_964202585.1 Trichlorobacter sp.
GGATGAATGAGGCGCTTGAGACCATGACCTCAGGTGAAGGCGACCTGACAAAACGGCTTCCGATTGTCAGGGATGATGAGACCGGCACCGTTGCCCGGAACTTCAACTGTTTTCTTGATAATCTGCAGGAGATCATGCGCAATGTGAGCGATGACACCCGACTGGTACGTACGGCAGTTAATCATCTGCACACAACGGCCGGTACCATTTCTGACAGTGCGTCAGAAATGTCAGCCCAGGCAGTATCGGTTGCCACAGCGGTGGAGGAGATGGCAGCCACATCAAATGATATTGCCCAAAACTGTTCACGGGCCTACGAAAGCGCAAGCCGTGCCTGCAAGACAGCACAGGATGGCTCCAGTGTGGTCAATCAGGCGGTAAGCAGTATCCGGGCCATTGCCGATCGTGTTCAGGAGAGTTCCCGCACAGTGGAATCCCTTGGAGCCAGATCGGATCAGATCGGGCAGATTATCGGCACCATCGAAGATATTGCCGACCAGACCAACCTGTTGGCCCTCAACGCTGCCATTGAAGCCGCCAGAGCCGGTGAAATGGGCCGTGGCTTTGCCGTGGTGGCTGATGAGGTGCGTGCTCTGGCAGAACGGACCACCCGTGCTACGAAAGAGATCGCTGACATGATCAAGGTGATTCAGCGCGAGACCGGCGCTGCTGTTGCCACCATGGGAGCTGGTGTTACTGCAGTGGAGCAGGGAACCCAGGAAGCGGCCCGTTCCGGGCAGGCCCTTGAGGAGATTCTGGAGCAGATTTCAGAATTAACCAGCCAGATCAACCAGATTGCCACTGCAGCTGAAGAACAGACCGCCACCACCAACGATATCAGCAGTAATATGCAGCGCATCGTCACCGCTTTTGACCAGAACGTGTCCAGCGCGACGGAAACCAGCCAGGAAGCCAACAGCCTGTCTGAAATGTCAGCTTCACTCGCTGCTGTGGTGGGAAGATTCAAACTCTGATGACTACCATTGCACAAAATCTGGCTACCGTACAGGCCCGCATCCTGCAGGCCTGCACCATTTCCGGCAGACCGGCATCATCCGTTAGGCTGGTGGCGGTGTCCAAGCTGCACCCTGCTTCCGTAGTAATTGAAGCAGCTGCAGCAGGCCACATGCTATTTGGTGAAAATTACGTACAGGAGTTGACTGACAAGGCCAGTCAGATTTCTGATCCAGTCCAGTGGCACCTGATCGGCCATCTGCAAAGCAACAAGGTCAAATACCTGCCCGGTATTGTCAGTATGATCCATACCGTTGATCGTCTCTCACTGGCCCAGGAAATTGACCGGCAATGGCGTGAAAAACAGGGCTCCCCCTGCGGAATACTGGTGCAGGTCAATGTTTCCGGTGAGGCAACCAAATCCGGCACAACAACAGCTGAGGCGATTGAACTGGTACGCCGGATTGCCGGGTTGCCGTTTGTCAGGGTCCGGGGCCTGATGACCATGCCCCCTTTTTTTGATGACCCGGAGGCGGCCCGTCCGTATTTCCGGGAGCTGCGGCTGCTGGCTGAGCAGATCAGCTCAGAGCAGATTTCCGGCGTAGAGATGACCGAACTTTCCATGGGAATGTCCGGTGATTTTGAGGTGGCGATTGAAGAAGGAGCAACCCTCGTTCGGGTGGGTACCGCGATTTTTGGCGAGCGGTAGACTGAATACAACAGGAGCGATACCATGAAACGACTGTTTTTTATCCTGCTGCTGCTGACACCGTTGTCAGCCGGGGCGGCAACCTATTCCTGGACCGACGCAAGCGGCACCATGAATTTTACCGATGACCTTGGTGCTGTCCCGGCAAAATATCGTACAAAAGCCCTGAAACAGGCGGCAGGTGAGGATACGGTTCCAGAAGTGATGCCCCCTGCAAAAGTTGCTGAAACCAAAGCCGCCCCTGCAGCGGCAGCCAAGCCTGGTACGCCGGCTGCTGCTCCTGCGCCAGACACCAAGCCTGGTGCTCCGGCCGCTCCTGTCGAATCAAAGGTTACAGCTGCCACCCGCTTTGGCGATCGGACCGCCGGAGAGTGGCAGGCTGAGTTCAGGGACTTGTGGGGACAGATCAAGGTGATTCAGCAGCAGCAGGAGGGGCTGAAACGGGAAGGCGGCGATGGCAAGACTATGCTGACCAGCTCAAAGATTGCGGAACTGAATGCCCGCAACAAGCAGCTGAATCAAGAGTATGAAGCGGTGCGCCTGCGCATTAACTCTTTGGTGGAACAGGCCAACAAGGTCGGCCTGCCGCCTGAATTTGGACAGTAGCCGCTACTGTCTGTTCGACTCTTCTACTATTTTGATCACAAAACGCTGGGATGCTTCCGCAGCTTTTCCGATATCCCAGCGTGATATATCCCGGTCTTCCACCAGGTTGCTGATGCCACGGATCTCCAGACAGGGGATCCCGTAGCGCAGGGCTACCAGTGCAATGGCGGCTCCTTCCATGTTTTCACAGACCGCCTGGTAGCGTCGGGCCAGCTCAAGTCCCCGCGCTTTGGTGCCGCTGCAGCAGGAAACCGTTACAAACCTTCCCCGCGTCAACTGAACACCATGACCATCTGCCAGCTGCATCGCTTTTTCTGCCTCATGCCGCGCCAGGGGGATCGTGTTGTACCAGTTGCGGTCACCTTCCTGAAAAATCGGCAGTCCCATCTGCTTCAAATCCATCCAGCCACTTGGGGCAACGACCCCCTCATCTCCAAATACCTCATCATATGCCACCGCCAGATCACCGACTGAAAGCCCGCTACCGGGATAAGCACCGCCGCAGCCGGTGATAATGACCAACTCCGGGCGGTAGCGCTCAATCAGACAGGTTGCTGCAGCTGCTGCATTGGCCTTGCCGATACCACCAGCACAGCAGACAAGGTGGCCAGAACCGATCCGTCCTTCCATTGCCGGGTAGATCATGTTTGAATCAGCATACGGGTCATGCAGTGAACTTATCAGCAGCTCAAGCTCACGGGGGACAGCAGCGAGGATCAGGGTTTGTTTCATGGCTGCCTCCTACTTTCAAAAGGCGCAGTAAGCAGCCTTTCAAAACGGGCAAAGCTGGTTGACCGGCGTAATTTTCTAAAATCGGTTTCTGTGGCCTTCATTACTTTAATCGCATGGATTCGATCCTCATAACGCCAGCCCCTTGCTGCCTTGAAGTGATTCATCATCACTGATTTGGGGTTCGGCTCACGATCCGGTTTGCTGGTACGCCTTGCAGTATATGGATGAGCGTCTGTGGAAAGATACACTGAGATTTTCGTTTCATCTGCCAGGAGCCAGCTTTCAAGCTCCTGTTCAACACAAACAAGAAATATCGGCTTATCTGCTACATCGGCTTT
>CAXNJF010000292.1:0-3326 GCA_964202585.1 Trichlorobacter sp.
CTGGTGGTCTTTGCCCCCCACAACCTGACCAATGATCCCCCCTTTACCAAGATAGACCTGACTTCGTGCCGCAACCTGCTGATCTATTTTCTGCCGGAGGTACAGGAACGGGCCATCTCGCTGTTCCATTACGCCCTGAGGATTGACGGAGTGCTGCTGTCGGGCAGTAGTGAGGGGCTGGGAGCTTATTCTTCCGAGTTTGAAACCATTGACAACCATTCCAAGCTGTTCCGCAAAAATCGTGATCTGCGGCTTGCCATTGATTTCGGCTCCACCCGCCACCTGCGGGCCGGCACCACCAACCTGCCGGTTATTCAGCCCAATAACGGCAAGACCACTACCATTAACCGCCAGGTTCTGCATGACTACGACCAGCTGCTGCAGCGCTTTATGCCGCCGGGTCTGCTGATTAATGAAGACCGGCATATCCTGCACTACTTTGGCGCTGTTGAGCCGTTTTTGAAACCAAAGCATGGCCGGGTGGAGCATGATGCCCTTGAGATGATTGAAGATGCCCTGCATATTGCGGTCAGTACCTCCCTGCAGCGGGCCTCCAAACAGCATGAACGGGTACAGACCCAGAATATCCGGGTACCCCGCGATGAAAACGAGCTGATGCTGGATCTGACCATTGATCCGATTCTGGATGAAAAAAGCCGCACCTACCACTACATGATCAGCTTTGATCAGGTCCGGCAGGTTGATCAGCCCCCCCGGAGCATTACCGGCGATGCGGTGGATTTTGATGCTGAACGGCAGTACCGGCAGTATATCCAGGATATTGAGTTTGAACTGCAGTCAAACCGCGAAACCCTGCAGGCCACCATTGAGGAGCTGCAGACCACCAATGAAGAGCTGCAGGCCACCAACGAGGAGTTGCTGGCAGCCAACGAAGAGTTGCAGAGTACCAACGAAGAGCTGCACTCGATCAATGAAGAGCTGTACACCGTTAACGCAGAATTTGAACGTAAAAATACTGAACTTCGTCAACTGAATCTTGACCATGACAACCTGCTGACCAACCTGGAGACCGGTATCATCTTCCTGGACAAGTCGTTGCGGATCCGCAAGTACAACCAGGCGGTGCAGACAATCTTCCGTCTGCTGCCCCAGGATCTGGGACGTCCGATTGATCATATTTCCTATTCCCTGACCGACCAGCAGGAACTGATGTCTGATCTGCAGGCGGTGCTGGAAGGGACCGGGAGTATTGAACGGGAAAAACAGCTGCCGGACGGACGCTGGCTGCTGTACCGCGCCCTGCCGTTCTGTAGCGAAGGCAAGCAGATAGACGGGGTGGTTCTCAGTTTTACTGAAGTTACCCGCATGAAACAGGCTGAACAGGATATTGTCAGGATGAATGAGGAACTGGAACGCAAGGTGGAGGAACGGACCGCAGAGCTGCAGGATGAAATCGGACAGCGCACCTGGGCCATGCAGGAACTGCAGCGGGCCAAGGAAGAAGCTGATCTTGCCAACCGGACCAAGAGCCAGTTTCTGGCCACCATGAGCCATGAAATCCGTACCCCGATGAACGGAGTAATCGGCTTTCTGCAACTGATGGAAACCACTCCGCTGAATGAAAGCCAGAAAGAGTATGCCCAATTCATGCGTATCTCTGCTGAGAATCTGTTGGGGATCATTGGTGATATTCTGGACATATCAAAGATTGAAGCCGGTACCATGCAGGTTGAAGACTACTGCTTCCGCTGTGATGATCTGCTGGAGTCGGTCATACGACTGGCTCGCCCCTTGGCACAGGTGAAGGGGTTGTCCTTTCATACCGAATTTACGCCTGACCTGACCCACGATCTGAAAGGTGATCCGGTCAAGATCAAGCAGGTATTGATCAATCTGCTGACCAACGCGATCAAGTTTACCGCTGACGGCGCCGTTACCCTGACTGCCGCCCACCTGCCGATGACTGACCATAGTCACTGGGTCCGCTTTACGATCAGCGATACCGGCTGCGGCATTCCTCCGGAAAAACTGGAGGAGGTTTTTCAGCCCTTTGTTCAGGCCGATGGCAGCACCTCCCGCCGCTTTGGCGGCACCGGCCTGGGGTTATCCATCTGCCGCAGCCTGACCAGTCTGATGGGAGGCAGGATCACCGTTACCAGCACCGAAGGGAAAGGCAGCTGTTTTACGGTTGACCTGCCGCTTGCCTGCTGCGATGAACATGCACCCCGCCTTGTACCGGCGGTAAAACTGCCCAGATCGTGGAGCGGTGATCTTTTAACCATCCTGGTGGTTGATGACCATGACCTGAACCGGCAACTATCCTGTAAACTGGTGGAGTCAATGGGCCACCGTACCCTTGGCGCCACAAATGGAGCAGAAGCGCTGGAACACTGGAAACAGGGCGGGATTGACCTGATCCTGATGGATCTTGAAATGCCGGAAATGGACGGCGCCACGACAACCAGCCTGATCCGGGAGATAGAACAGGAACAGGGAGGACATGTACCGATCGTCGCTTTGACCGCCCATGCCCTGGCCCGTGAACAGGAACGGGCTCTTTCTGCCGGTATGGACGGTTATGTAACCAAGCCGGTAATGCTGGGTGATTTACTGCTGGAGATGAAGCGGGTATTGGAGTAATAGAAGAAGGGTTAAGGGGCAAGGGTCAAGGGGCAAGGAAAAGCATGAACAACGAATCAACCATTACGCTTGAATTTCTGCAGGAGGTCTTTGACGCACTGACCTCTCATATCTGTGTGGTTGATCAGACCGGTCGGATTGTCTTGACCAATGAAGCCTGGAAACAGTTCAGTGACCAAAACAGCGGCCATGACGATTCTGTGGGCAACTACCTCGAAATCTGCAGGGCTGCGGCTGCTGACGGCTGCAATATCGCAGCCCGGTTTGTTGAAGGGCTGCTGGCTGTTCTGGAAAACCGTGTCCCCTGCTTCATGCAGGAGTATGATTGCCATTCACCGGATGAAGAACGCTGGTTTGTCTGCCGCATTACCCGGCTGGAACATGCCGGACAACCGCTGGCGGTGGTCAGTCACCAGAACATCACCCCCAAGATTCTGGCCGAGCTGTCCCTTGAGCAGAGCGAGGCGCTCTTTAAGGCCACCTTTAACCAGGCTGTGGCAGGCATGGTGCAGTGCAACCTTGAAGGCCGTTTTGTAAGGGTCAATCAGGCCTTTTGCCGGATCATCGGCTACCGGGAAGATGAACTGCTGCAGATGACCTTCATGGATATTACCCAGCAAGAGGATCTGGCCGAGGATCTGACCCTGTCGCAAAAACTGCTTGATGGCTCTCTACAGCACGGTTACTCCCTTGAAAAGCGCTACATCCGCAAGGATCGGCAGATT
>CAXNJF010000293.1:0-3308 GCA_964202585.1 Trichlorobacter sp.
CGGTCTTTGGTTGTCCCAGATCAGTACAGCCGTGGATGATCTGACGTTGCAGATTGGATAGTTCCACCTGGTCGCCATCGGCGATGCCGATCGTTCCTACCCCTGCAGCGGCCAGATACAGGGCCGCCGGTGATCCCAACCCGCCGGCGCCGATGATCAGCACCCGGCTGTCCCGCAACCGTTCCTGTCCCTGTTCCCCCACTTCCGGAAGCAGCAGGTGGCGACTGTACCGCTCCCGGTCTTCAGGGGTCAGCATGGCTGGTCTGCCCCTGTTATCCGGGCTGATCCCAGGACCTCGTCAGCAGAATAGATCACCACGGTCTGGCCAGGGGTTACCGCCCGCTGCGGTTCATCAAAAATAACTCGCAGACCTGTTCCTTCCAGCGGTTCAACCCGGCAGGGCACCGGTGCATGGCGATAGCGGATTTTACACAGGGCTTCAAAAGGTGTGTGCGGCGCTTGAGCAAACCAGACTGCCTGGTCAGCCAGTAACCCCGGTGCGTAGAGATACGGTTCTTCTGCCACCACCACCCGGTTTCGCGCGGCATTCACTTCAATCACATAAAGCGGTTCACTCCAGGAGATCCCCAGCCCTTTGCGCTGTCCCACGGTATAGCGCCAGAAACCGTTATGGCGTCCCAGTAACTGCCCGCTCCGGTGTACAATCAGCCCTTGCGCAGCCGGACCGGACATGCGGGATGCCAAGAAATCCGCGTAACCACCGTCCGGCAGAAAACAGACATCCTGACTATCCTTTGCCTCTGCTACCGGAAGGCCAAAACGGTGCGCCAGCTGTCTGACCTCTCCCTTGCCACTCATTTCACCCAGGGGGAACAGGCTCTGCTGTAATGCCTCCTGCCCGATGGCAGCCAGGAAATAGGACTGATCTTTACGGTGATCAACGGCAGCACAGAGATGCGTGTGACCATCGGCGTCACGCAGCAGTCTGGCATAATGGCCGGTTGCCAGCAGATCAGCCCCCAATGCACGGGCCTTGTCCAGTAACAAGCCAAATTTCACCAGCCGGTTGCAGCGCACGCAAGGGTTTGGTGTTTCACCATCAAGATAACTGGTTATAAAAGGGGTGATGATCTGCTGTTCAAAGCTGGCGGTAAGATCGATGTGGTGCAACTGAATCCCCAGGTGGTCAGCCACCTGCGCAACGGCGGAATTTTCGGGAACATCCGGCAGCAGGGTCATCGTAACCCCCACCAGACGATGCCCCTGCTCCTGCAACAGGGCAGCAGCCACAGCAGAATCAACACCGCCGGAAAGGGCGATGGCGATCAGCCGGGATGGATCAGCTGGCGACATGTTCGGAATACGGTGCCTTCTTAATCCAGAGTTTCTCTACCATCTGGAGCAGGACCGGTACGCGGTACCCGGCAGCCGCAGCGATTTCCTGCAATTCCATTACCGGCACTGCCGGGCAATCCTTGCCACGGGCCTGCCCAAAGGCGTTCATAAGCGCCAGCCACTTCAGCAGTTCCTCAAAACGTTCCTTGTTAAACCAGGTAGTTGCACCATCTTCATGGACCATCAGGAAAGAACCGGTCAGTGGATTGCTGAACAGTTCGGCAAGGCGAGTCGATACTGGCGATGTTGTCCAGATTTTCCAGCCCAATCCAGCAGTGCTGCAAAGTTCAGCAGTCCATTTTCCTGCCTGATAGTCAACGTCTGCTTCCCCTGATGCAAAGGCTGATAAAGGGCGTCCCAGCCCGAGTGTCTGCAATGCAGTATCAGCCAGAGGTTGTGCCAGCAGACCTGTGACCAGCATGGCCAGAGCAAGGCGGCAATTTCCGGCGTCAAGCGGCAGTTCCGTGCGGCTTACACCGGTAGCCCGTACAAGACGCAGGGCTTTGCGGGCAACAGCCGGTGTGTGTGCCGTCACAAGTGCGTCCACTACTTCCTGAAGGTTAATTCCGGCTGCATCAGCTGTTGACAATGTCGCGCAGTACCTTTGCAGCGCTGCTTCCAGCTGGGTCGCCTGGTCGGGCAGGGGGGCAGCAACAGCCTTCAGACAGTCATCAAATGCTGCAATCAGTGGCTGGTTCATCAGCTGAATCAGTTCGTCCTCAAGGGAATTAACTCCTCTGCCTGCCAGATTGTCGCAGAGTTTGGCCCAGTCTCCGGCAGGGGTATCCTCAAGAGTCCTGAAATTAAGGAAAACGTGGAATTCATACTCACCCAGTTCAGCAAACATCCCTTTCTGACAGACTTCCGCAGCATTGCGCAAATATTCATGGCGGGTGGAAAGGTCAAAAAAGGCCAGAAAACAACGGGGATCGTCCGGCACTGCCAACCCTTCACTCAGACTGACAGAGCGCAGCTCGGATGCGTCAGAACCATCTGTTTTGACCGCAACCGGAGAGGCGGTCCGGATCCAGCCGGCCGTTGCACCGTGGCGGTTGTTGTAGAGTACCAGCGCCCGTTGATCTCCCGCGCGGTTACTATAGGCAAAGACGTTTTCATCAACGCTGCCGTCATGGCAGTAAAAATCATACAGGGCAAAATTTTCAGATCCGGAGAAGAGCTTGCGGCGCTTCAGGAGCGGGAAGATCCAGAGCTCGTGCCCCCTTACCAGCCCCTGATCTACGGGCTCGTCCCAATAGGCCCGCCGGTACTCCATGCCGTATTTTTCGTGAAACCCCTCGATCTGTCCATGACCGACCATCGGTAACCCCGGCATGGTAACCAGCAGCACACAGGCTCCAAAGTATTTCCCCTGTGCCCCGAACTGTTCCACGGCGGTCTTCTCGTCCGGGTTGTTCATGAAGTTGACAAAGCGCTTCAGGATTTCGGGATTAAATTCCAGCACATTCTTGATGGTCTGACGGTACTTGGCGTTTTCCTCCTGCTTGAGCATGTTCATGAAGGCGGAGTTGTAAACCCGGTGCATTCCGAGGGTTCTTACAAAGTAGCCTTCCATCATCCAGAAAGCCTCTGCCAGCAGCAGGGTGTCCGGCGCCTCAACCGCCATCCGGTCAACCACCTCACGCCAGAATTCAACCGGAAAGACTGCATCAAATTCATCGCGGCTCATGGCGTGTTCGGCGCGGGAAGGGATGCCACCACCAAGGCCCCGCTGGGGAAACCAGAGCCGTTGATAGTGTTTTTTAGCAAGGGTCATGGCAGCATCAAAACGGATGATCGGTGTTAAGCGGGCCACATGCAGGATTGTCTGGATCACGGTCTCCCGCACCTGCGGGATCAGGTAGTTGAGCTGTGCCGTGTCGTTCCAGGGGATGCTGGTGCCATCGTTACCGTGGTAAATGTAGCGGGTACGACCATCACGGCGATCGATCATC
>CAXNJF010000294.1:0-3308 GCA_964202585.1 Trichlorobacter sp.
AGGTATGTCTGTCTGGAGCTTGGCCTGCAATCGGCTGACGACACCATCCTGGAGCAGATCAACCGGGGCCACTCACTGGAAGATTTTATCACCGCAATAAAACGGGCCAGCGGCAGGGGATTTGATATCTGTGCCCATCTGATTTACGGTTTCCCTGGTGAACAACCGGATGAGTTTATCAAAAGTGCTGCGTTGCTGGATTCTTTGCCAGGGATTACTTCAGTCAAGCTGCACCAGCTGCATGCCGTGGAGGGAACCGAGCTGGCCGCAATGTATCGACGGGGTGAATTTGAACCGATCACGCTGGAACAGTATGTCACGACTGCTGCTGATTTTCTGGAGCGGCTGCCGAAGCGGATCAGTATCCAGCGCCTCTATGGTTCGTCACCGCTTGAAATCAGGGTTGCCCCGCAATGGGGTTTGAAGAACAATCAAATGTGGTATGCTGTGCTGAACGAGCTGAAACGTCGTGGTACCTGGCAAGGTTCTGATGGACAATACCGAAAGTTGTGAGGGCTTTTTGTTTACACCCTGACACCATTGTGCTAAACCGGTCAAAATTTTACAAAAACACCAATGAAACCAAAAATGAACGACAAACGGCGCTTTGAAATACGCTTTGAAGGACGCTTTGCCGATGGCCAGATGCTACCGGTCGCGACCTTGAGCCAAGTTTTGAGCGCCATGCAGCGTGCGGTACATCTGCTTGCAATGCAGCATGAAAACGTATCGGTTCGCCAGCGTGAACGAGTCAGTAAGACTGTTGAGGCAAAATACCCCCTGCTGTGCTCCTTGCCCAAACCCGGCAGTTATATTATCCCTGTAGAAATTGGTGATCCGTCTGTTGAACTGTTTGCACGGGATGATGTTGAGGCTGTCGGCGACCTGTTTTCAGCTTGTTGTGAATCTATTGCTACAGGTGACGCTTCTCGTTTAACAGGCGCCATTCCTGATCATAGTCGTCGTGACCGATTTGTTGAAGCGATCCGATCCATGTCTCCTGCCCAAGGCAGCGGCATCAAAGCCGGGATTTCTCAGCCGGGCGGTTTTTTAAAAGTTGCTTTAGAAACCTTGCACGAGCGCAGCAGAACATACCTGTCCGCCATATCCGACCCGGAACGGCAACTCCGTACCCTAACCGGTCGGTTATCCGAAATCCAGTTTGATGACCGGAAAATCAAGCTTGTCTATCCGGCAAACAATCGTGAATTGGAGTGTACCTACAGCGAAGCGCTGGAGGAAATGCTGCTTGAGCGTCCCCGAGAACTGATTCAGGTTACCGGGGAGGTCATTATGGATGAAAATGATCTGCCAAAAAAAATTATCAATGTAGGAAACATCGAAGAAGTTGACCTTACCCCCTTCTACCTCCAATCCATTGAATACAACGGCAGAATATTTGAGTTTTTGAAACCTCTCCAGTTGACACCGGAACTTGATGAGACCCAGCAACTGTATTGCCTTGAGGAACAAGCTTTAGGTATCGACGTGTACGCCTATACACGCGATCAACTTGATGTTGAGCTAAAAGAGCAAATTGCCTTTCTTTGGGATGATTATGCACAGGCCCCTGATGAAGAGCTGGCAGACGCGGCAATCCGGTTGAAACAAAATCTTCTTGCTGCTGTGCGCGAGGTGCCGCGTGCAGCGTGATATCCGTCGAATTGAATCCTCGTTAGAAAGCAAAGGGTTTGAACGTTCTGAAGGGGATCATAGCTATTTTGTTTATCGTTCTACCACTGGCAAGAAAACCACGGCTAAAACCAAGACCAGCCACACACCCAAAATGAAAAGCATCGGCGATGACCTGCTGGGCAAAATGGCAAAGCAGTGTCATTTGTCAAAGCCTCAATTTCTCGATCTTGTTGATTGCCCAATGGATCGGCAAAAGTATGAAAGTATCTTGTCTGCACAAGGTTTAGCGTAAGTACGCTAACCTGTTGGGCTTGATAAGGCCGCTCAGCAGTGGGCGGCCTTTTTAGCAGCATTAACCAGGAGATGTGAGTCACCTCCAAATACGACCGCTACAGCAAGGAAGAGCTGGTAAAGACCATTGAAGAGCGCGACCGCAAGCCTCGCCTTGGGCTGGTGTGGGAGCGAAACGAGATCGATCATGACCGTTCCATGAATCAGGACTTTGTGGCTTTGGATCTGCTGACAGAGCATTCCTGTGGTGAAGGTCCATGGCATAATCTGTTGGTTGAGGGTGATAACTTTGATGCGCTCCGCTATCTGCGTATGACCCATGCTGGTCAGGTCAAATGCATCTACATTGATCCACCTTACAACACCGGCAACAAGGATTTTATCTACAACGACCGTTTTGTGGATAAGGACGATGTCTGGAAGCACAGCAAATGGCTGGAGTATCTGTATCGCCGCCTGCTGCTGGCTCGTGATCTGTTGGCTACGGTGAGTTTCAGGCTTCCCTGTCTGATGCTGAAATTGCCCGCCGGGCACAGCGGCTGCTGTTTGAGCCAGACTATCTTGACCCGCGTGAACTGCAAAGTGCGCTGATCAATAAACTGAAGATGGAGATTAAGGAGCGGGGATTCTCCCCGGAAATCCTGGAATCTCCAGAAAAGTTACGTCGGGCAATGCATTTGATCCTCGTTGCCCACCCGAACCTGCTGCGTGATACAGTACGTGGCTGTTGTGCTGATAACGCAGAGCTGGTGGATACGGCATCGTTGCCTGAAACAGTTGATTGGCCCGGTGGTTGTGCTACTGCCTTGCTTGGAAATTATGGCGTATTCCCGCCGGACATGAACAACGACGAAACGGCTTTTGCCCAACTTTTGGATAGCGACATGAGTGGTACTGTGGAATGGTGGCACCGCAACGAACCGCGCAAGCCCTGGTCGGTGGGGTTGGTGATGCCGGATGGCAGCCATTATTACCCTGATTTTGTGGTAAAAGTAAAAGAGCGAAGCAAAGGGAACGGTATCCTGCTGGTGGAAGTGAAGGGTGAGCACCTGATCAACAGCCTCAAGAATCCTGATAAGGCGGTGGCAACTCACAAACTCTATCGGCAACCTTTGATGGTTATGAAAGAGGTTTCTGGCCGTTGGATGACATTACGATTTAATGACAAGAGCGGCAAGAATGAACCTGATGCAATTTTTAGAATTGAGGCGATGACAGAGTATTGAGATGGATAGCGTTTGCGTAACTGGAAAATTGCAAATCAGCTTTTTATAGAAAGAGAGTAACTAATCATGTCCGATCTTCGCGTCCGTTTCGCCCCCTCTCCCACCGGGTACCTGCATGTTGGTGGTGCCCGCACCGCCCTGTTCAACTGGCTCTAC
>CAXNJF010000295.1:0-3299 GCA_964202585.1 Trichlorobacter sp.
TGACCGGCCGATTGACCAGGTGGAGTGTAAAAAACGTGAGAGAAGCGCCAAGCAGGATGATCAGCAGAACGGTTAACACAATAATCCGGTTACGGTAGGATGCCAGGTCAAGCTTCAGCAGGTCAAGTGAGACAATAATGTCAACCACCCCTAAAACCGTCTGTGACTCGGGATGGGCATGGCAGGCAGCGGTGGAGCAGCTTGATTCGTTATGCACCGATTTTGCAAATCCCATCACTTGTTTGCCGCCGGGCAGCGTAAAAAAACGATTGCGCTCCTGTAACGGTAAATGGGACAGGGTTTTACCCTGCTTGTGACATAAGTCGCAATGCACCGCTTTTTGATCAAGTGGTTTGCCAACCTCATCGGCAACCGTTGAGTGGACGATGATTCCTGCGCGGTTGACCATCCTGATCCGTTCTATTCCAGGACGGTTAGCCACTTCACTGATCATCTGGTAGACCAGCGGGCGGTTATCCAGCAACATCTGATGCCGGGTCATCCTGATAATTGTGGAGGCAAGATTGTCCAGGTCGCGGACGGTGTTATTGACCAGCAGGCTTTGCAGGTTATTGATGTTAACCCAGGCAAACAGGGTCATAAACAGCACAACGACGGTGCCGGTCAGAATGGTCAGCTTCTGGATCAGCGAAAAGCGACGGGGCAGCAGTGCGCGTAACAGCTGATCAGGACTCAACATATTCCCTGGCCGAAATGCCAAGCTTGTTCATCATGGCCTGGAAATTGGGGCGCAGCATACCGGTCTCTTCTGCAGCCCTGGTAATGTTGCCTCGGTTGCGCTGCAGCGCGTTGATTACAAAAGCCTTTTCAACATCCTCCACCGCCTGTTCCCGCAGGTGCCGCTTGGTTTCCTTCAGATCTTCAACATTCAGCGGCACTGAGGTGTAGTCCAGCATCACCAGCTCGTGTGAAGCAATACTCAGCTCAAGGTCATCGGGGGTAATCAGACTGTCCTCTGCCAGCACCACGGCCCGCTCGATAATATTTTCCAGTTCCCGCACGTTGCCGGGAAAGGTGTAACTCTGCAGCACCTGCATCGCCCCGGCAGTCACCCCTTTGATATCCTTACCCAACTCATCAGCACAGCGCCTGACGGCATTTCCTACTAACAACGGCACATCACCGGTCCGCTCCCGTAGCGGGGGCAGATCCATCGGAATAATGTTCAGGCGAAAGAAAAGGTCTTCCCGGAAGAGCCCTTCTGAGACCATATCCCGCAGATTACGGTTGGAAGCAGCCACCAGACGGATATTGATCGGCGTGGGCTGGGTGCCGCCGATCGGGGTTACCTGCCGTTCCTGCAACACTCTCAGCAGCTTGGCCTGGGTGGTCATGCTCAGGTTGGATACCTCGTCCAGAAACAGGGTGCCCCCTTCTGCAACCTTGAACAGGCCGGTCTTGGTCTGAACCGCACCGGTAAAAGAGCCCTTGACATGGCCAAACAGTTCAGACTCAAGCAGGTTCTCAACCAGCGAGGTACAATCAACCGCCACAAAGGGGTTGTCCCGGCGTGGGCTGTGACGATGGAGTGCCCGTGCAACAAGCTCCTTACCGGTGCCGCTTTCCCCGATGATCAGCACGGTACTGTCGGTAGGAGCCACCTGCATGATCCGGCGGTAAACCTTGACCATTTCCTGGCTCTTGCCCACAAAACGGTCAAACCCCTCACCATCCCGCAACTCCTTCAGCAGATAGAGGTCTTCAAGAGCAACGACCCGCTGTTCCAGCGCTGTCTTGATCGTCTGCAGCATCTCTTCCGGGGTAAACGGCTTGGCAATGTAATCCACCGCCCCCAGCTTCATCACCTCCACCGCACTGTCTACGGACGAATAGCCGGTAATGAAGATCACCGGCAGATCCGGCTGAATCTCTTTAATCGCCTTCAGAACGTCCATACCGCTGATGCCAGGCATCTTCAGGTCAGTGATCACCAGGTCGAACGATTCCTGCTTGATCCGCTCCAGGGCAGCGTGACCACTGGCAAAGGTTTCCACCTTGTATGAATCTGACTCAAGAATCCGGCGCACCCCTTCGCGAATGGCAGGTTCATCGTCAATTACCAGCAGCTTTTTTTCAGCATCCATTTGAGGCCCCTGTTCAGTGGTGGTTAGTGATCACAAAGATTGGCTCCCAAGGATAGGGAGCCGGTCATAAAGTTCTGTACCAGCAGTTCCGGTGCGGCCACTGCTGCACCAGTATAGACCGTGATGCCACTCTTAACAAACAGATCCTTGGCTCGTTGTCCCATACCTCCGGCAATAATCATCTCTACCCCTTGCTCAGCCAGCCAGCAAGGCAAAAGGCCGGGCTCATGGGGGGGAGCAGCCACATCCTTGCGGTCCAGTAATAAGCGTTCCTCAAGCTCTATGTCTATCAAGGCAAAACTCTCACAATGTCCAAAATGGGTTGCCAGCTTGTCATCTGCTACCGGTATCGCGATTCTCATAAAATTCTCCCTGTTCTGTTTGTTACCTTGTTTCTGCAATTGCGCTGTTTAATCGGGCCATAAGTTCATCAAGGTTCAGCTCATAGCGTTTTACAACCTCTTTCAAGCTACAGAACAGGCACTCACAACAGATACAAATGCCAATCCGCTTGGTGTAGCGCTCAAAGACCGCTTCGGTTTCAGGGTAATATTCCACCAACTCCAGTACCGTTGTCTCTGGTGTGATTGCACTCATCATGGGGTTTCTGCGGCTTCATCGCGATTCAGTACCGGCACCAGCAAGGATTGAAACAGCTTTGCAGTGGCTGAATCAGCATACCGTTGCAAAAACGCTACTCCGCTATCACCGGCCTCGGCGATCTGGGGATCAATCGGCACTGATCCAAGAAACGGTACCTGCATATCCTCGGCCATCAGCCTTCCGCCGCCTGATTGAAAGACGGCGGTCAACTCACCGCATTTGGGACAGACAAAACCGTTCATGTTTTCGATTACTCCCAAAACCGGGAGGTTAAGCTGACGGCAGAACGATATCGATTTACGGACATCCACCGCCGCAACCTTCTGGGGGGTGGTGACAATGATCGCGCCATCAGCATCTTCAAGTGTCTGGCAAACCGAGAGTGGTTCATCGCCGGTTCCGGGAGGGGAATCAACAATCAGGTAATCCAGGTCACCCCAGGCGACATCCCGGATAAACTGGGTAATTACCCCGGTCTTCATCGGGCCACGCCAGATCACCGCTTCATCCTGCTCCTTCAGAAAGAAACCCAGCGAGATGACCTTCATACCATCCAGATCCACCGGCGTCAGCTCGCCGTCAGCCTCCAGG
>CAXNJF010000296.1:0-3295 GCA_964202585.1 Trichlorobacter sp.
CGGTGAGAACGGTGCTGGTAAATCCACACTGATGAAGATCATTGCCGGCCTGGAAGAGTCCACCAGCGGCGAACTCCAGCTTGCCAAAGGAGCAAAGGCCGCCTACCTGCCCCAGGACGGGATCGTTAGCAGTGGCCGGATGCTGTTTCACGAGGCCCGCTCAGCCCTGTCCGAACTGCTGGCGCTAGAGGATGAACTGCATCGCCTGGGACAGCAACTGGAGCAGCTTCCCCACGACTCTGACGAGCACGGCAGCGTGCTACAAAGGTATGGTGAGCTGCAGGAGCAGTTCCGGCACCGTGGCGGCTACACCATGGAGGCCGAGATCGGCGCCGTGCTGAAGGGATTAGGCTTTAGCCAGCAGGATCTGCACCGGGATTGCGGCGAATTTTCCGGCGGTTGGCAGATGCGGATCGCCCTGGCGCGATTGCTCTTGCAGAAGCCGGACGTGCTGCTGCTGGATGAACCGACCAACCATCTGGATATTGAGGCCCGCAACTGGCTGGAGCAATATCTCTGTTCCTATCCCGGTTCAGTGATTCTGGTCTCCCACGACCGTTTTTTCATGGATCAGGTCTGCAGCCGGATTGTTGAGGTCTGGAACCATACCGTAGCCGACTATCACTGCTCATACTCCACCTATCTGCTGCAACGGGAAGAACGGGTTTCCGCCTTGCGGGAGGCCAAGCGGCTGCAGGATGAAGAGGTGCAGAAGACTGAGGATTTTATCCGGCGCTTCCGCTATCAGGCCAACAAAGCCGCACAGGTGCAGTCACGGATCAAACAGCTTGAGAAGGTGGAACGGATTGAACTGCCTCCGGAGCGTAAAAAAATTCACTTTCAGTTCCCCGATGCCCCCAAAAGCGGACGGATTGTGCTGGAACTGAAGGGGCTGACCCGCAGCTATGGTCCTCACATCGTTTTGGACACGGTTGATCTGACCGTGGAAAAGGGGGAGCGACTGGCCCTGGTTGGGCATAACGGGGCAGGTAAATCAACCCTGATGGCGGTGCTGGCCGGTGGCGAGTATCAGGGGGGCAGCCTGAAGCCGGGTCATAATGTGGTGGCTGACTACTTTGCCCAGGATCAGGCCAATGTACTGGATGCCGCCAGAACCGCTTATGATGAGCTGTACAGTGACTGTCCCTACGAGATGGTACCCAAGCTGCGGGATATCCTGGGGGCCTTCCTGTTTTCCGGTGATGATATCAACAAAAAAGTGGGGGTGCTGTCCGGTGGCGAACGTAACCGGCTGGCCCTGGCCAAAATGCTTTTGCGTCCCTCCAACCTGCTCTTGATGGACGAACCGACCAACCACCTGGACCTGTTCAGCAAAGAGGTGCTGCTGGATGCCCTTAAGCGGTTTGATGGTACCCTGGTATTTGTCTCCCACGACCGCTACTTTGTGAATGGGCTTGCAACAAGGGTTGTTGAAGTGGGTGAGGGGAAGCTGACAGACTACTACGGTGATTATGAATATTATTTGAGCAAGAAAGAGGGGGAAGAACCACAAGGTCAAGGGTCAAGGGTCAAGGATCAAAAAACTATTTCTTCTCTTGCCCACTGCCCCTTGACCCTTGCCCCTGCAGTTAGAGATCGCGAGGAACAGAAGCGCCGCAAGCGGGAAGAGCAGGCTCGCGAGAAACAGCAGCAGGCTATTGAGCAGGAGATCGCTGCGGTTGAGCAGCAGATTGCAGCCCTTGAGGCAGAGATGAACGCCCCCGGTTTCTTTGATGACCCGGAACGGGGGCTGGCTGCCGGTGAGCAGCATACAGCGCTGAATGCGAGGCTTGAAGAATTGTACCAGCAGTGGGAAAGCTGCGCCTGAGATGGCCGCCGAATTTTCCCCTGACTGCAGCGCCCTGATCCGCTACGAGATAACCAAAGCCCGTGGCAATGAAGTCTTTTTTATTGCAGAGGTTGCTGACAACGGATTGATGGTCTCTGCCGAAGCCATCGCCAGAGGCAATCAACATGCCGTACCGGCCATCCTTTCCCGCGCCACTGCCGGGCAGATGGTGCTGCATAAC
The DNA here is from genome assembly GCA_964202585.1 of Trichlorobacter sp. Taxonomy (GTDB): domain Bacteria; phylum Desulfobacterota; class Desulfuromonadia; order Geobacterales; family Pseudopelobacteraceae; genus Trichlorobacter. The sequence continues at coordinate 2,031 of CAXNJF010000296.1, forward strand.
CATCCCTCCGGTGACCTGACCCCATCAGACGCAGACCTTGACCTAGCCTCCATTGCCGGCAACAACGGCATCGGTTTCGGGATTATCGATAACAATTGCGAACGTTGCTATCTGGTGGTTGCACCCCATACCCCCCGTACCGGCGAACAGCTTTCTTTTGATGAACTTGAGCTGGTTTTTGGTCCGGACGGGCTGCTGGCCAAGCATCTCAAGGGTTATGAACAGCGGGATGAACAGGTGCGGATGGCTTTCAGCGTGGCCACCGCCTTTAATGACAACAGTGTCGCGTTGATTGAGGCCGGCACCGGCACCGGCAAGTCATTGGCCTACCTGGTTCCGGCCGTACTCTGGGCGGTGCGCAACGATCAGCGGGTGGTGATTTCTACCAATACCATCAACCTGCAGGAACAGCTGATCAAGAAAGATATCCCGCTCTTGCAGCGCCACGCGGCCACGGAGTTTAGCGCCTGTCTGGTCAAGGGACGTGGCAACTACCTCTGTCTGCGCAAGCTGGATGGAGTGCTGGATGAACCAGGCCTGTTCCCGGATAAAGCAGCCGAGGAGCTGCAAGCGATTGCTGTCTGGAGTGAGACGAGCCGCAGCGGCTGTCTGAGTGATCTCTCCTTTCACCCAACCTGGGAAGTCTGGGATGACCTGCGTTGTGAGGCTGACCAATGCGGTCGTTCCCGTTGTCCCCAGTTTAACCGTTGTTTTTTCTACAAAGCCCGTCGCGATGCAGCTGCTGCCAGAATACTGGTGGTAAACCACGCCCTGTTACTGGCTGATATCGCCCTGCGCCGTGAGAGCGGCTACGATGCAGTTGCTATTCTGCCACCGTTTACCCGCCTGATTATTGACGAAGCTCATCACCTTGAAGAAGCGGCTACCGGAGCGCTGTCGGTGCGGATCAGCCGCTCCGGACTGATCCGGCAGCTGTCCCGACTTGCCCCCTCTGGCCCCAGAACCGGCATCCTGACCCTACTGAACAGCAAAATCGGAAAAGAGTTGCCGGAAGAACTGGATGGTCTCTATCAGGAACTGTCCGGGCTGATTGAAGCGGCTCTGTTGCCCCAGACCCATGAGCTGGCAGGCCACCTTGAACGGGAGCTGGATTGGCTGGCCCAGGCGTTGCAACAGGAACTGTTGAGCGGTGATGACCAGCGTGGTGGTGAGTTAAAGCGCAGGATTACACCGGAGGTCCGGGCCACCCCGTTCTGGAATGATCTGCAGTGCCGGCTGAAGCGATTGGGAGAGCAGTTACTGGA
>CAXNJF010000297.1:0-3275 GCA_964202585.1 Trichlorobacter sp.
CCGCCATCCCCCAGGTGCATGAACGCTTTGGCGTGGGGCCTGACGGCGTGATCGACATTCTGGGGCTGGCTGGCGATACGTCGGACAACATCCCCGGCGTACCGGGCATTGGCGAGAAGACCGCCATCAAGCTGGTTCAACAGTTTGGCTCAATGGATGCGCTGCTGGAGCGGGCTTCAGAAGTGCCCGGCAAAATGGGCGAAAAGCTGAGGGAATTTTCGGAGCAGGCCCGCTTGTCACGCAGGTTGGCCACTATCATTAAGGATGTTCCTTACGAGCTGCACCCGGACGAACTGCTAGCACGGGAGCCTGACACAGCCAGACTGAACGATCTGTTCAAGCTGTACGGCTTTCATACCCTGATCAAGGAGATGACCGCCCAGGCGACCCTGCCGTCTGACCGATACCATTGCATACAGACATCAGCCGCGTTGGAAACCCTGGCACAACGTCTGGAAGCGGCCCCGGCATTTGCCTTTGATACTGAAACCACCGGCCTTGATCCCCGCTCTGCCGAGCTGGTGGGAATTTCGATCTCGCTGGAACCCCACGAAGCGTTTTACATCCCGGTGGGGCACCGCAACCCGCTTCCCGGTCCTGACCTGTTTTCCTCCCCTCAGCAGGGGGAGGCAGAACTTATGCCGGATCAGTTCCCCAAAGAAGCAGTGCTTGAACGTCTGCGTCCCGCCTTTGAGAACCCGGCCATCCGCAAGGTGGGGCAAAATCTGAAGTTTGATCTGCAGGTGCTGGCAACCGCCGGTCTGCAGGTAAAGGGCAGCTGGTGCGATACCATGCTCTGTTCTTATCTGCTCAACCCTTCCCGTGGCGGACATGGTCTGGATGCGCTGGCACAGGAGCATCTGAACCACAAGATGATCTCCTACGATGAGATGACCGGCACCGGTAAAGGGCGGATCAATTTCAGCGAGGTGGAGATAGCCAAGGCAACCATCTATGCTGCTGAAGATGCAGATGCGACCTGGCTGCTTCATGAAAAGCTGCTGCAGATGATGCATGGGCAGGGGCTTGAGAAGCTGCTGTTTGAGCTTGAGATGCCGCTGATGGAGATCCTGACTGCCATGGAGCAGTACGGTGTGCTGCTGGATACCGGCTTTCTGGGACAGCTCTCCAGTGATTTTGGCCGTCAGATGGTTGCTTTGGAAGGACGGATCCATGAGCTTTCAGGCGGGCCGTTTAATCTTAACTCGCCAAAACAACTGGAAGAGATTCTGTTTGACCGGCTGGGGTTGCAGTCCGGCAAGAAGACCAAGGGAAAAACCGGACGATCAACTGATAATGAGGTGCTCTCTGCCCTGGCAGAAGAGCATGAGATTGTCAGGCTGCTGCTGGAGTACCGGGGGCTGACCAAGCTGAAGTCAACCTATACTGATGCCCTGGCCAGACTGAGTGATAAACACGGACGGGTACACACCTCCTACAATCAGGCGGTGACCTCAACCGGCAGACTTTCCTCATCAGACCCCAATCTGCAGAACATTCCGATCCGCACCGATGAGGGGCGCAGAATCCGTGAGGCGTTTATTGCGCCACCCGGCAGTCTGATTCTGGCAGCTGACTATTCGCAGATTGAACTGCGGGTATTGGCTCATCTTTCAGGGGATCAGGTCTTCTGTGATGCTTTCAGCCGGGATGAAGACATTCACACCCGCACCGCCAGTGAAGTGTTCGGGCTGTTCCCTGAAATGGTTACCAGCGAGATGCGGCGTCAGGCAAAGACGATCAACTTCGGGATCATCTACGGCCAGGGAGCCTTCTCACTGGCCAAACAGCTGGGGGTAGCCCGTACCATAGCCGAGAAGTTTATTGCGGCCTACAAAGAGCGGCACAACGGGGCCATCGCTTTTCTGGACAGCTGCATCGCCAGCGCGAAAGCGGAGGGTTATGTCACAACAATTCTGGGCCGCAGGTTGCCGATTGCCGACATCGCCAGCAGCAACGGCAACCTGCGTTCCTTTGCCGAGCGTAACGCCATCAACTATCCGATCCAGGGTTCAGCAGCCGATATCATCAAGCAGGCCATGATCGGCGTTGACCGGGCAATCAGGTCTGATGGACTGGCAAGCCGCCTGATCATGCAGGTTCATGACGAACTGGTTTTTGAAGTGCCGGAGCCCGAACTGGAACAGATGCGGGAGCTGGTCAATCGGGAGATGTCGCAGGCGGTGAAATTGAACGTGCCGCTAAAAGTGGATATCAATCAAGGTAAAAACTGGAGCGAGGCACATTAAGATCGTACCTGGAGAAACGATTTCATAGCTCATCCACTCGCGTAAACAGCAGAAACGCCATTGAGGGGCGCTTGCTGCTCTCCCGCATGGCAAACTGCATTCCGTCAAACTTCCAGCCTTTGGCGGTCCATTCATTCAGGACTTCCTCAATGGCTTCTTCCGTAACGTTCGAAAGTTCAAGCACTTTGTACAGCATGACGCACCTCCTGTAAGTGACCTGCATACTACCTGATTAATCAGAGGGGGAGCAACCGGAAAGGGGGGACTTGACAATCTCTCAATCGGTTGTATCTAAAGCGGTACGGGATAGTACGGCTCCGACAAATAAACCCCATCCCCCTCCTGACCTCCCCCTTGAAGGGGGAGGAACCCTCTTTAAATCCCCTCCCCTTCAGGGGGAGGGTTAGGGTGGGGGTGGGGTAAAGGCTGAAATGTCGGAGTAGAAATAGTTACGTTTGCGGTAAAGGAGTGATCATGACCGAGCTGTCCGATGATCCCCGTCTGAAGCTGGTGGAGCGGGCTATGAAGCGATTGCAGTACCAGCCCGATGCCCTGATCGAGGTGCTGCACACGGCTCAGGAAGCTTACGGCTATCTGAGTCGTGAACTGCTGGCTTTTGTGGCGGCCAAGTTGAAGCTGCCGGAGAGTCAGGTTTTCGGGGTAGCCACCTTCTACCATTTCTTTACTCTGCGCCCCAAGGGGGAACATTCCTGCATTGTCTGCACCGGCACCGCCTGCTATGTGAAAGGAGCCGGAGATATTCTTGCAAGGCTTGAGCAGGTCACCGGTATCCAGGCCGGACAGACAACAGCGGATGGCAAGCTGTCGCTGGGGAAGGCCCGCTGCCTGGGCAACTGCTCACTGGCGCCGATGCTGACCGTTGATGATCTGGTACATGGTCCGGAGAACCCTGACAGTGCCGTTGAAAAGCTGGGCAGAGTGCTGGAGGTGGACGATGAACTGGCTTGAACTGCTTGAACTGGCTGAAACGGTTACAACCCGCCAGCAGTCTTGCCGCTTGAGGTT
>CAXNJF010000298.1:0-3272 GCA_964202585.1 Trichlorobacter sp.
ATTTGAGCGTGGTAAGAGCCATACCCAGTTCATCATGGATCTCCCGGGCAATCGCCTTACGCTCCTCTTCCCGCACATGGGTAAGATGCTCGGTCAACTCCTGCAACTGCCGGTGTGACGTTTTCAGTTCATGCTGCTGATCAAACAGCGCTGACCCTATCCGCCGGAGATCTTCAGTCAGCGTGGCGACCTCAGTAATATGACTGTCAGGGTATGCTGCTGCTACGGTTTCGGGACCGGTCAGCAGCAGTTGTTCGGTAACCATGCCAAGTTGAGCAAGTGATCTGGTCATGCTTCGTGCAATCAGGTGTGCCAGTACCAGGGTCAACAGGAGCAAAACAGCCAGCAGACTGAAGGCATTCATCAGCATATCGGTCGTTTCTTTCAGCATGTGCCGTAACGGTGTTTCAACCAGAAGCCGCCAGCCCGTATTCGGAGGAAGACCGCTTTCCCGTACATAATAGGAGTGCTGCATACGTTGCAGAGTCGTGACTTGAGTACAACTACCGGGGAGATGGTGCATGACCTGGCTTCCATCCAGCGGCTGCCGGTAGCCATCCAGCGGCTTGAACCGGTTCATTGGCTTAAGATCCTGGCGGGTACTGACGATTACCTGCTCAGCCCGGTCTATCAAGCTGATTTTGGAAGCGTGGTTACCGGCAATATCCGTCAGCAACCCGTGCAGCTTGGCAAAATCAAAGGTGCAGATCAGCCCGCCGAGATAGCTGTTTCCTGATCGTAACGGCACAATCAGGGCGATGCGTGGTGCAGGTGAACCAAACTTGCTCCAGAAAAGCGCAGTGACAAACGGCGCGTCAGCAGCATGCAGACGCTGAATGAACGGACGATCTGACAGGTCAAGACCGAGCGGCTGCGGGAGAGGGATATCAGGTTTTCCTGTAGCAGCAACCAGATGGTTTCTATGATCAAGAACCAGTACACGGTCAATCAGGCTGGCTCCGCTGATCAGTCGGGCAGCGTGGGGATAGACTAAACCGGATAAAGCTCCGCCATGTTCCTTGGCAAGATGGGTAAAAACACCGGCAGTCTGTTCTGCCTCGGCATACAGCTGGTTGACCAGGCCGGTGGCAAGTCGGCTCACATGCTCTGATTCAGCAGACAGACGTTTGATATGGATACGGAACTCTTTGCGTACATCGGCAACAATATAAAACAGAACCGGCAGGGTAAACGCCGTACCGGCCAGATAAAAGAGCAGCAGACGCATGGAAATCAGTTCCCGATGCCGGTCAAAGCGGTGCCGTACTGCCAGGTTGATCAGTTGGGCCAGCAGGACGTTTATCACACCATTCACGGCTTGCTTCAGTGCGATCAGCAGCGCATCCTGCAGGGGCAGCCCCAGAATCCCGGTGTGAATAAGCAGCGAAACCAGCTCTCCACCACACAACCAGTAGAGAATACAGCTGGTAACCGGGTCAAGGGAGTAGCGTCTGGTAATCAGGCCCACAGCCAGAAGTTCTGCGGTAAAAATGACGATGGCCCAGGGATGGTTGAAGATGATCAGGGAAAAGCTTGAGGAGATCAGTGATGCGATCAGGCCTGCACCAAGCCCGTATCTGAAAAGTGCCAGCATACTGCAGAGTGAGCCGAGCAGCATACTGATGCCGGGAATCAGCTCAATACTGCAGAAGCAGTTGATGCAAAGGCCAAGCAGGCCAAGCGCTACGCCAGCTGCCAGAGAGGGCACACGGTCTCCTGTTTTGAACAAGGTGGACATTACTCCAGGGTTACAAAATGCCCGTTTCGTACTTCAGTAATGTAGTTTTTACGGTTGGCATCGCCAAACCGGTCAATGGTGATCTGCTGCTGGGAGCCTTCAAAAGTCTTGCGGGCGATAATCGTCTCTTTCAGAGACTGGGCAGATGCACGCTGCTCCAGGGCCTCCATTGCCACCAGGGCGGTATCATAGCCGGCCATCCCTGCAAAGCCCGGCTCCTGTCCGCCGAAGCGTTCCTTATACGCCTTAATAAAGGCAAGATAGCGGGGAGACTGGTTGTTACGGTCAACAAACTGGGCCACATGCACCCCTTCAGCAGCAGCACCGGCCAGCTCAATGAACCGTTCAGTTGAGGCCCACTCCGAGGTGACAATCGCCTGTTGCCTTGATAACTTGCGGATCTGCTGGCAGACCAGGGCCGCATCAACAGCGTTGGCAAGAATCAGCACAGCATCAGGCTTTACCGCAAGCAGCTCTTTGGCTGTATCGTGAAACACTGTGTCTGTTCCCGAGTTAAAACTCCTGACCAGCAGTATTCTGCCACCCAGCTTTTCAAATTCTCGTCTGAAGTCGTTCAGCCAGCTTTCTGTGTAAGAGCGGTTGCCTTGATCATAGAGCGCCGCTACGGTCCGGTGTTTCTGGTTCATGTACTGAAAATTGGCACTTTTTGAGGCGTAGGAACTGGTGTCGGCAATCACCCGCAGAAATCGGTCATCCTTGCCGGTCAACTCGGTGGTGGTGACCGTGGGAGAAAGCAGGATGGTCTTTGAACTGTTGATCTGGGGCATGACCGCTGCAGCAACGCTGCTGGTCATCGGGCCGATGACCAGTTCAATATTCCGGGAGATCAACTCTGCGACCGCCCTGCGTGCTGTTTCCGGGTTCTGTTCATCATCCTTTACCACCAGTTCCACCGGTTGCCCCTTAATGCCGCCCGCTGCATTTTTCTGTTCAATTGCCAGCATGGCACCATTGCGGCCTGCTACACCCAGGTCAGCCGAACGACCGGAAATACCGCCCAGAAAACCGATTCTGACCGGTTCTTTCGGCGAACAGGCGATCAAAAGAATATATACGAAGAGAATCAATATCTTGCAGACGATCTTCATTGCACTGCTCCTTTGATTACTGCCCCTCAGGCTTGGCCAGAGCGGCCTTGACCGCTGCAGAAAGCATCTCGTAACTGACCGGCTTGGCCAGAACCGCATCCGCCTTCATCTTTAAGGCGATATCCAGCAGCTCCTGCTGCGAGAGGTTGGGGGAACCACCTGATATGGCGATTATTCCGGGCCGGTCAGGCCGCATAAACTGGGACATGAGCAGTTCCAGGCCATCCTGTTCCGGCATGATGATATCGGTCAGGACCAGATCAAACGGTTCAGCAGCCAGCAGTCGCTTTGCTTCAAGACCGTTACCTGCTTCGGTAACCTGGTGGCCGTCATGGATCAGAAAATTGGCAAGGGTTGTGCGGACCAGCCTGTCATCATCAACCAGTAAAATACGTGCCATAGCGTGTACTCCTTGTCAGGTGGTT
>CAXNJF010000299.1:0-3271 GCA_964202585.1 Trichlorobacter sp.
AAAGGGGTCTTTCTTGTTTTGGCCTGCATCGTGATGGTGTTTTCCCTGAATCAGGTCGGGTTGATTGCCGAGATAGCCGCTGTGGCTTTTGCCTTGGCTGGCAACACCATTTTCCCCGCCTTTCTGTTGGGGATCTGGTGGAGTCGTACCAATGAAGCAGGCGTTCTGGCCGGTATGCTGACAGGCGTTCTTATTACCGTTTCCTCGCTCCTGCTGGGAGATCTGGTTCCACTGGTAAAGGTTATCTTTCCGCTAACCTCATCAGCCTTTATCGGTGCGCCGGTTGTTATGCTGGTGATGATAGCGGTATCGCTGGCAACCCGTCCGCCATCCGATGAAATGGTTGCTTTCCTGATTCGTGATGTCCACGATACCGGAGGGAAGTAATGGCGCTCCTGCTTGCAAAAGGTGAAGATTTTGCTTCCTGGCGTGGGGTGGAAGATTTTGCCGTAGCCTATCGTGAGGCTGCGGTAAAGCTGGCATCACGGCGTCATCCCGAAGGCATCGCCCAGCTGCTGGAACTGATGGAAGACCTGCTTGCTGACGTAGAACGCGAAAACAGATCGATGAACGATAAGCTTGGGCAGGTAGTTGCCGGATTGGCAGATGCAACAGAACAAGGTCAGATACGTCCCCTGCTGACAGGCTTCTATGACAGCGCCTATCGCCATTTCGGTCACTTCAGGTCCCCGGCAGCCTTTTTCAGAATGTCAGAAATTGTCCTGCGCGCCCTGGCCGAAAGTTGTTTGCGGCTTGTCAAGCAGGAGATAGACGTGGATCTGCCCCCTGTAGCCCTGGTGGTGATGGGACCGGCCGGGCGACGTGAAGCAACCCGCTATTGCCGGATACAGCTGGTACTGGTCTGGGATGGGGTGGTGTCTGAAGAGTTGATGACACAGCTGGGAGAGCAGCTGGTTGCCTGGCTCCGGGTGTGCGGTATCGCACTTGAAGAGACCGTGACGCCGCTGAATCCCTGCTGGCACGGAAGTCTTGAACAATGGCAGACCCGTTTTGAAGCTGCATCAGACAGAGCTGGTCAGGCTGAGTTGATCGAGCTGCTACGTCTGGCTGACAGGACGATCCTGATCAGCGAGGAAGGGGTTGCCGACCGGTTTCACCTGTTGTGCAAGCGGTATCTTGGGCAGCGCGATTTTATTGGAAATCTGGTAAAACGCAGTCAGTTGCTCTCAAACGGGATCGGCATGATGGGAAATCTCCGGCTTGAAAAAAGCGGCCCGCACCGGGGAGCGTTTCCGTTGCTGGACCACGCTTTTTTACCCCTTGCCGCTGTTGTTGCCGCCCTCTGTCTGCTGCATGGTGCTGAGCAGGCCGGAACACCTGAGCGGCTGCGGCAATTGGTACGGGTCGGCAAGCTTGACGTTGATCTTGCGGAGCGAGCCCTTCATGCCTGGCACTGTTTTAGTGAACACAGGCTCATCCTTGAGCAGCAGGCGGCTCCCGGTCAGGATTGCAGGGATATTCTTAATCTGGTTCCAACATCCCTGAGTGCTGCAGAGCTTGATCGACTGCGATCGTCGCTGGAGACCGTTGCCGATATGCAACGCTATCTGCAGGTCAGTTTTGGTGCTTATACATGAGCAACGGCTTGAAAATATCGCTTTCAAGCGGATCGCTGTTCACCCTTCCGATGCGCCGGGCTTTTGAAATGTCTGCCGAGGCGGGATTTGACGGCGTTGAGCTGATCATTAACCAGGACTTCCAGCGGGTGAATCCGGTTAAAGTGGTGCGTTCACTGCAGGAAATTGCCCCGATTAACTCGATCCACGCCCCGTTTATGCCGTTGGACGGTTGGGGGGGGCCGATTCAATCGCTCTTCCACAGTATCGAACTTGCTGCTGATACCGGCATTCCGTTGGTCAACTTTCATCCCCCTTCCTGGCTTGGGATGGAAATCGGATTCTGGCGCTGGTTGTACCGGATTCGGGACTTCCAGAAAGAGATCGGGTTGAATGGTGAGGTGCTGGTTACCATTGAAAACATGCCCTGGGTCGGACAGTTCAAGATGAATCCCAATATCCTCTCATCCACCAGGGATATGGTCAGATTTATTCATGAGCACAATCTCTATCTTACCTTTGACACTACCCATATGGGCTCGGGTAAGGCCAACTTTATCAACGATTTTTATCTCTTCTACGAATCAGGCAGGATTCGGAACATTCATTTTTCAGACTACGGTTTCGGGCGGGAACATCTGATACCGGGGCATGGCCGCCTTCCTTTGACCCGCTTTCTGAATCACCTCAAAAACACCGATTATACCGGTTGCGTTACCCTGGAAGTGAGCCCCCACGAGTTTCCTAAAAACGAAGACGTCATCCTGCAGGGGCTTAAAGAATTACAGACCTACATGCGGATTGAAACCGGCATGTTGCCGGCTGAAGCGATGGAGCGCTTTGAAAGTGATTTCCCGATCGATATTGATGAGCAGCAGAACGATTCCTGATTGCCGCCGTAGTCCCGCCTGGACTCGCAAACGACTGAAAGAGTAACCATGAACAGCACCCTTTACCTGATTGACGGCTCATCCTACCTCTACCGGGCCTATTTTGCCATCAAGCGGTTGTCCTCTCCCACCGGCTTCCCCACCAACGCCCTGTACGGCTTTACCCAGATGCTGCTGAAGCTGCTGAAAGATTATAAGCCACAGCATCTGGCGATGGTCTTTGATGTGGGGCGGGTGACCTTCCGCACTGAGCTGTACCCGGACTACAAGGCCAACCGGGCCGAGATGCCGGATGACCTGCGCCAGCAGGTGGGGCCGATCCGCGATCTGGTGCGGGCCTTTAATATTCCGGTGGTTGAGTTGGCAGGGTATGAGGCAGACGACCTGATCGGCACCCTGGCAGCCCGCTGGGAGGCACAGGGCGGTACGGTGGTGGTGGTGACCGGCGACAAGGATCTGATGCAGATTGTGACCGGGCGGATCACCCTGCTGGACACAATGAAGAACGTGACTTCCGCCATCCCCCAGGTGTTTGAACGATTTGGTGTGGGACCGGACCGGGTGATCGACATACTTGGTCTGGCGGGTGATACGTCGGACAACATCCCCGGTGTACCGGGCATTGGCGAGAAGACCGCCATCAAGCTGGTTCAGCAGTTTGGCACTATGGACATCCTGCTGGAGCGGGCTTCAGAAGTGCCCGGCAAAATTGGCGAGAAGCTGCGGGAATTTACTGAACAGGCCCGCTTGTCACGCAGGTTGGCCACGATCATTAAGGACGTTCCTTACGAGCTGCACCCGGAC
>CAXNJF010000300.1:0-3266 GCA_964202585.1 Trichlorobacter sp.
GTCAAGAAGAGTACCTTTATTGCAACCAGAACCAAGCAGCTGATGGAACAGATGCAGGTGATGTCCAGTGTGGCGGAACAAAACCTGTCGGTAGCAGCAGAGGTGGAAGATGTCTCTGCAACAATGGCTGAAAAATCAGAAAATTTACGGAGTAACCTGGGCAGGTTCAGGTGTTGATCTGTTGATTTTTACGAAAAAAAGCAAACATTTTAACTGGTAATGCCCTCAAAAACATGCGTGCATACCTTGTCATTTCTCACATGCAGTGGTACTCTCCAACAAAATCAAGGAGGTAACATTTATGGCGCATGCAATAACCGCTATTTATGAAAATGGTATATTCATACCCCAAGTGGCGGTAAATCTGCCTGAACATGCCATGGTCAAAGTTATGCTTCCAGCCTCCCACGCAAAAAAGGAATCGCAAAGATTTTCGGCACTGATTGACGAACCACTTCTTGCTGATCATTTCGGTATGCCAACACGAGATGAACGTCATGAGCGCTAGTACCTTGGAACACTTTTATACTTGAACAACATAAGTCCCCTTCCCCCTGGCGGGTACTCCGTATCATAAACCCGTTCAACAAGTCTGCCTAACTCCTGGCACTTCCCGTCACCCTTTCCACTTCAGTCAGCAGTAACCGCATGTTTACCGGTTTGGATAGATACCCGTCAAAGCCTGCACCAAGCAACCGTTCCTGATCTCCCCGCAGGGCATGGGCGGTCAGGGCGATTACCGGCGTATGCCGTCCAGAGCCCTGTTCTGTCTGCCGCAACTGCTGCAGTGCTTCTTCTCCCCCCATCACCGGCATCTGGATATCCATCAGGATCAAGTCAATCCCGCCCTGTTTCCAGCGTTCAAGCGCCTCTTTGCCGTTGCTGGCGGTAACTGGCGTCAGTCCTGTTTTCTTCAGGAGACCGGTAATAAATTGCAGGTTCATGTTGTTGTCTTCTGCCACCAGAACCGTCAACTCAGGGCCGGTCAAGACTGATGACGATGGGAAGGGTTTAATTTCAACTGTTTCAGCCAGTAACGCAGCAGAAGCGCTACTGATGCCAAAGGGAAGGTCAAGATGGAAACTGCTGCCCTGCCCCGGCGTGCTTTCAACCGTAATCAAGCCCCCCATCATTTCTGCCAGTTGCCGGCAAATGGTAAGCCCCAGACCGGTGCCGCCAAAACGACGGGTTGTTGAGCTGTCGGCCTGTGCAAACGGCTCAAAGACCTTCTGCAGCTGTTCAGCTGTCATGCCGATACCGGTGTCTGTCACACTGATTCTGATCCTGGCCCGGTAGTTCTGCCGGACCAGCAGACAGGAACTGATGGTAATGCCCCCCTGTGAGGTAAACTTGACGGCGTTGGAAAGCAGGTTCAGCAGGATCTGCTTGCAGCGCAACTGGTCTCCCGTAACCAGTTCAGGCAGGTCATCCGACAGATCCTGCTCCAGCTGCAGCTGTTTTTTGTGAAGGTTTGAAATCTGGGTATTCACCACATCGCTGATCGCACGCCTTAACGAAAAATCGGAGTATTCCAGCTCCACTTTGCCGGCTTCGATCTTTGAAAGGTCAAGGATATCGCTGATCAACGCCAGCAGGCTGTCGCCGGAGCTTTTGATGCAGGAAAGGTATTCTTCCTGCTCCGGGGTCAAAGCAGTGTAGGCAAGCAGTTCAGCCATCCCCAACACACCGTTCATCGGGGTGCGGATCTCATGGGACATATTGGCCAGAAACTCGCTCTTGGCCTGGTTTGCAGCCTCGGCGGCCTGCTTGGCTTCGGCAAGGGCCTCTTCCGCCAGAACCCGGTCGTTGATATCAACCATCACCGTCAGTATCAGATCCCGTTGCTGCAGCCGGATCAGCTCGGCAGAGAACAGTCCATGGATTAACGCCCCTGATTTGGAGCGTACAACCATGTTGTGATTTTTCATTGCGTGTCGTTCATGAAGCAGGCGACGCATCTCATTCCGCTGGGCATAATCGGCAAAAATTTCAAGTTGCCGGGAACTTTTGCCGATTACCTCATCCCGATGAAAACCAAGTATCCTTTCAAACGCCTCATTTACCTCCAGATAGACACCTTCATCAAGGGTGCTGATCGCCATCAGGGCCGGGTTGGCATGAAAGGCCCGTGAGAACTTCTCTTCCGACTCCTGCAGCAGCGAGATATCCTTGGTGATCCCGAACAGGGCCGGTACCCCGTTCCAGACCCCCTGTACCACCCGGGTTTCCACCGGGATCAGGCTGCCATCCTTGCAGAGCAGCGGCACCGGACAGAAGGTATCGGTCCCGGCCAGCATACCGGCCACAATCGTACCGGCCTCATCCCGACGCTCTTCAGGATGTACAGCAAGGACATGTTGACCACGCAGTTCGTCTGCTGTGTAGCCAAGCCGTTTGAGAACGGTCTTGTTAACATTGATAATCAGGCCGTCCTGATCAAGCACAAACAGGAAATAATCAATAGAGTCAAAGAAGGTGCGGAAGTTGGCCTCTTCCTCTCCCAGCCGTTTACCGGCACTTGCCAGCTCTCCCAGCAGGGTGTTAAACGCTGTGGCAAGCCGCTCCACCTCATCGCCGCTGGTGATAACCACCGGTTCAGCGGTGGTCAGATTCCGGGGATCAATCTGTTCGATGCTGGTGGTCAGCCTGGTCAGACCACCGGTAATGGAACGGGCCAGCCACCAGGCACCTGCCGTTGCCGCCAGCAGCACCAGGACGATCCCTCCCAGATAGGCCGATCTGAAACGCTGCACCGGCAGGTAGGCTTCAGCCACCGGCATGTGGGCTGCAAGAATCCAGTTGGCTGTTTTCAGATGCTTGAAGGAAACAATGGCCCGGACCCCTTTGCTGTTGACCGTCTCACCACTCCCCTCAAATCCTTCAATCGCCTGGTCAAACAGCAGGTTCATGCCGGGTAGCACATCCTGTTTCATGGTCCTGGTCGGGTCATGGTGGACAACGTTGATCCGGTCCTTGCTGAACAGATACAGATAGCCGGTTTTTCCCAGCCTTGTCTGGGCCAGGGTGTAAAAGATGTTGTCCTTGATCAGCAGATCCATGGCCCCGCCCATAATGCCGATCAGTTGGCCGTCGGCAGTAAAGATCGGGGCGGTCATCATAATCGAGGGACGACCATTTTTTGATGAGGGATAGGGGTTTGAGATGCAGGGCTTACCGGTTACAACCGTTTTCTTGTAATATTCCCGGAAGGAAAAGTCCTTGCCGCGACGTCCCGGCAACTGGGGGTACTCAGCCAGCAGCTGCCC
>CAXNJF010000301.1:0-3259 GCA_964202585.1 Trichlorobacter sp.
TGTATGAATTTCACAGCAGCCCTATTACAGATAAAACCAAAGCTGGGCCGGGTTGCCGACAACCTGGCCCTGATTCAGGAACAGGTGGAACAGGCCATTGCCCAACAGGCCGATCTGGCGGTCTTGCCGGAACTGGCCCTGACCGGTTATTTTCTGAAAGATCTGGTGCCTGAGGTGGCTATTTCCTTGGATAGCCCTGAGATAGCTACCATAAAAGAGCTGTCCCGCAGGATCAGTATTGCTGTCGGCTTTGTAGAGGTGACCAAAGATTACCAGTTCTACAACAGTGCAGCCTGGTTTGAGGATGGCGAGTTGAAACATCTGCACCGTAAGGTATATCTGCCCACCTACGGCCTGTTTGATGAACAGCGCTATCTTGGCCGGGGTGACCGGTTCCGGGCTTTTAACACAAAGTTCGGCCGGGTAGGTCTGCTGGTCTGTGAAGATATGTGGCACCTTTCAGCTCCGTATCTGCTGGCCATGGATGGCGCTACTACTTTGGTTTGTCTTTCCAGCAGCCCAGGGCGTGGGGTTGAGGGGGATGAGCTGGGTACGGCATCGGCCTGGCGTAACCTGACCACCGCTACGGCCCGCTTTCTGACCTGCCGGGTGATTTACGTCAACCGGGTCGGGTATGAGGATGGGGTCAGCTTCTGGGGGGGGTCCCATGTCGTGGCCCCTTCAGGTGAGATTGTGGCTGCTGCGCCGGAGTTTGAACCGTCACTGACCCTGGCTACTCTTGCCGAGGCAGAGCTGCGGCGAGAGAGGATCGCTTCACCGCTTTTGCGGGATGAAAATCTGTGTATTACCCTGCAAGAGCTGGGCAGGATTGACCGGGAAAGGAGCTGCTGATGTCACAGCTGACCATCAACACAAAACTGGTGCGCCGCATCCTGGTCGGGTTTCTGCAGGATGAGATCTGGAAGGTAGGTGCAAAAAAAGCGGTGCTGGGGCTGTCCGGCGGCATAGATTCCGCTTTGGTCTGCCATCTGGCGGCCGAAGCGCTGGGGCCGGAAAATGTCTATGCCATCTGCATGCCGTACAAGACCAGCAATCCGGAGAGTGAGGCCCATGCCCGTCTGGTGGCCGAGGCCAGCGGGGTGAAGTTTAGTCTGGTGCCGATTACTCCGATGGTGGACGCCTATTTTGAGCAGTTTCCCGATGCGGACAATATGCGGCGGGGTAACAAGATGGCCCGTGAGCGGATGACGATCCTGTTTGACCATTCTGCCCTGTACGGAGCTCTGGTGCTGGGTACCAGCAACAAGACCGAGCTGCTGCTGGGCTACGGTACCCTCTACGGTGATATGGCATCAGCCCTTAACCCGATCGGCGACCTGTACAAGACTCGGGTCTGGCAGCTCTCCGAAGAGGTGGAAGTTCCCAGGCCGGTGATTGATAAAAAGCCGTCTGCTGACCTGTGGGCAGGCCAGACCGACGAAGAGGAGCTGGGTTTTACCTATCGTGCGGTGGATGAGCTGCTCTACCGGATGGTGGATCAGCGTGCCGGATCTGATGAACTGATTACTGCAGGTTTTCTGCAGGAGTTTATCACCAGCATTTATGCAAAGGTGCAGAACTCCCACTTCAAACGTCGGCTGCCGGTGATCGCCAAGGTTTCAGGCCGCACCATAGATAGGGACTTCCGCTACTCCCGTGACTGGGGAAAGTAGGTACCGTCCATGCCGACTCATGTCTTTGATGCCATCAGTCCTACCATCAGCGCTTTGCTGGGTGGAGCTTCTGTTGATTTTTCTTCTGGCAACCAGGAGGCTAAAGCAGGGGAGGGCAGACTGCTGCAGCCGGTTGTTATTGAAGGCAAGCAGTACAGCTTTTCTGCAGTGCGTGGTGCCCTGCCGTTTACCAAAACCGAGGTTCAGTTCTGTCAGGAACTTCTGACCGCCTTTTCCAGCCTGTACAGCGGTTTCAAGCTGGAAGGGTATGCCGCCCATTTCCGGACCGCCCTGCTGGCTTCCATCATGGACATTACGGTGGCCCGCTTTCTGCGGGGGGATAGAAACAAAGGGTTCTGGCCGATCCAGCAACTGCTGCAGCTCTTAAAAAACCTCTCCTATCAACGCTATGAAGGCAAGCCTGCCACCACCGGTTTTCTGGTCCACCGGACCACAGAGCCTGCCATGCGCAAGACCCTTAAAGACCGTAAGCATACGCTGATCCCGCTTCAGCCCCACCAGAGTATTTCCCCGAATTTTTTGGACAACCCGCTGGCCTACCGCTTCATTGACGGAAACAATCTGTTTTTCATCGCCACGATCCAGATGCAGGTAGTCGGTGTGCTACGGACATCAGGCATGACCTTCCAGACCGATATTGAGCGTTTGACTCAACGGGAGCTGTTCTCGCTGGTACGGCGCAGCGGCAGCGGCGCATTTGCCATCACCGTCAATGAAGCATCAGAGATTGAGGTGCTGATCAGTCCGGCCAAGCTGCTGATCCGGCGCAAAGGGGTCTGGGTTATCTTTGACCCGGATATTTTCCGTTCTTTTCTGGCTGACAGTATTGAGAATGAAGCGATTGATGACCTGCTCTGGACGATCTACGCCGTTTCCAAGCAGCGCCACGGTACCGTAATCCTGATTCATGCCGGAACATCCCGGCATCTTGCAACTCTCAAGAAAGGCTCGGTGGGGGGGGATGACCCGATCGGCAGACTGCTGATCAGTCAGGTCAAGGGACAGACCATTGCAGAACTGAAACAGTCCGGTATTCTGCTGCGGATCCTTTCATCAGACGGCATGACGGTGCTGGATAACCGGGGCAAACTGCTGGAGGCCGGTTTTATCATAGATACCTCCCACGCCCGGGAGATGGTTACCGGTGGTGGACGAACCACGGCTGCCATTGCCGCCTCGTTCTTCGGTAAGGTAATCAAGGTTTCCCAGGATGGACCGATTGAACTGTACCAGGATGGCAAGCTGGTGTACCGGTTTGGATAGGAGCTAATCATGCAGGTTGTTGACGATGGCCGCTGTTTTATCTGCGGCAAGGATAACCCGATCGGGCTAAAAGTAAAATTTATCATAGATGGAGAAAAGCGCCGTGCAGAAACTACGGTGCAGATCCCCGAACATTTTCAGGGCTGGCAGGGGATTACCCACGGCGGCATCATTTCGGCACTGCTTGATGAGATTTGCGCCCAGGCCTGCATGGGCACCGGACTGCAGGTGGTGACCAGCGAGATAAAGCTGCGCTACCGCGCCCCGGTTCCCACCGGATCAACCATTACGGTGATCGGTGA
>CAXNJF010000302.1:0-3237 GCA_964202585.1 Trichlorobacter sp.
AAGCAACACCACGTTGCTGCAGTTCCTGACGCAGACGATACCCGGTGAAACGACCGCTCTCCCTTGCTGCTGCAATAAAGCGCTCGGCATACCGTTGATCATGCAGATAGCCTTCCCGGCTCAGTCGTTCTATCGCAGCCTGTGCGTCATCGGAAGAAAACTTTCGCAGCAGCAGTTTACCCTGCAGTGCCCGTGCGGTATGATCCCGGCCGGTCAGCAGCCGGAGTGCCGTCAGATAGCAGTCCCTTGTCTGATCAATACCGGTCAATATCCAGTTTCTCTTCCTTCAGCACCTCATCCACTTTGGCTTCCTTGCTCTCAAAACTGTCCCATGAGGCATCGGAGGTAGAAGAAATACCCGACACTTTAAGGGCAAAGTCATCCGGATTGGAACTCTGCCGTAACGCTTCTTCATAGGTGATCAGCTTGGACGTGAACAGCTTCATCAGAGACTGGTCAAAGGTTTGCATACCGTAGGAAACGTACCCTTGAGCAATGGCATCCCTGATCTGCTTGGTCTTGTCCTTGTCGTCAATGCACTCCTTGACCCGTGCGGTTCCCAACAGCACCTCTACCGCCGGAACCCGCCCCTTTCCGTCTGACCTCGGCACCAGACGCTGGGATACAATCCCCTTGATAATGCTGGCCATCTGAATCCGCACCTGCCGCTGATGATAGGGGGGGAAGACCGAAATGATCCGGTTGATGGTTTCCGGCGCATCCATGGTGTGCAGGGTAGACATGACCAGGTGGCCGGTTTCTGCAGCGGTCATGGCGGTTTCAATGGTCTCATAATCCCGCATCTCACCAACCAGGATAACATCCGGATCCTGCCGCAGGGCCCCTTTCAGGGCGCTGGAAAAAGTAGGGGTGTCAGTACCAACTTCACGCTGGCTGATGATACATTTGTTGTCACGATGCAGGAATTCCACCGGGTCTTCAATGGTTATGATGTTGCAGGTCCGCTGGTTATTGATATTGTCAATCATGGCAGCCAGGGTTGACGATTTACCTGAACCGGTGGTCCCGGTGACCAGGATCAGACCCCGCTCTTCCGCACAAAGCTTCTTTAGCACCGGAGGCAGGTTCAGCTCCTCCAGAGTGGGGATTTTCATCGAAATGGCCCGGAAGACCAGGGCGATAGTACCCCGCTGACGGTAGCAGGCCACCCGGAAGCGCCCCAAGCCCGGAACGGCGTGGGCCATATCCACCTCGGAGTTTTCCTCGAAGATTCTCCGTTGACGGTCATTCATCATCGAATTGGCAATACTGCTCACCTCATCCGGCCCCAACCTCTGGGCGTTGGGAATCGGGTGCAACTTGCCGTCAATTCTGACGATCGGGGGCAGGCCGGTCTTGATATGAATATCAGAACCTCGGGCCTTGACTGCAATGGTGAGAATTTCGTTCAGATCCACGGGGCACCTCAGAAATCCGTTATTTAGATGGCTTATCTTCCTTGACTGCTGCCTTATCTTCCTTGGCTACTGCAGTATCTTCCTTAGGGGCCGGCTTGATCAGGTCCATCAGCTTAGCCTCAATCTCTGCCAGCATGGCCGGATTCTCTTTCAGGAACTGACGAGAATTCTCTCGTCCCTGCCCGATCCGCTCCTTGTTGTAGGAGAACCAGGCGCCACTCTTGTCAATAATCCCCTTGTCAACCGCAAGATCAAGGACATCACCGGTGCGGGAGATCCCCTCACCGTAGAGGATATCAAATTCAGCTTCCTTGAACGGAGGGGCAACCTTGTTTTTAACCACCTTGACCCTGGTACGGGAGCCGATAATCTGATCCCCCTGCTTGAGCGTGGCGATCTTGCGGATATCCAGACGCACCGAGGCATAGAATTTTAGCGCATTACCGCCGGTTGTGGTCTCCGGGTTACCGAACATCACCCCCAGCTTCATCCTGATCTGGTTGATGAAGATCACACAACAGTGTGACTTGGAGATGATACCGGTCAGCTTGCGCAGAGCCTGGGACATCAGCCGCGCCTGCAGCCCCATATGGGAATCCCCCATCTCTCCCTCAATCTCGGCCTTGGGCACCAGGGCAGCAACTGAATCCACCACCAGCACGTCAATAGCCCCGCTGCGCACCAGGGTCTCAGCAATCTCAAGTGCCTGTTCACCGGTGTCCGGCTGGGAGACCAGCAGGTCATCAGTCTTAACGCCAAGCTTGCGGGCATAACCGATATCCAGGGCATGTTCGGCATCCACAAAGGCGGCGATCCCCCCCTGCTTCATCGCCTCTGCCACAATATGCAAGGCCAGTGTGGTTTTACCGGAGGACTCCGGCCCGTAGATTTCGATCACCCGTCCACGAGGTACGCCGCCAACCCCCAGAGCAAGATCCAGCGAAATAGCGCCGGTTGAAATCGACTCCACACCAGGCAACGCTTCATCATTGCCGAGCCGCATGATGGCCCCTTTGCCAAACTGCTTTTCAATCTGGGAAAGAGCCAGCTCTATCGCCTTGCTTTTATCACTCACAAAGTACCTCCTTGGTACGGGTAAAAAACAGAAAGAGTTTTAAAAAGTACCATATCAAAACAGTCAGCGGCAAGCTAATTTGGGTCGTTTCAAGCTATTTCCGGCTTTTCAAGCCGCTTTTTCAGCAATAAAAAAGCCTGTTCAACCGTCTCCTGCCTGACCGTCTCACGGTCGCCTTTAAACTGGTAGTGTTCCGTCACGCAGCCGTCATGGTCAGCAAGCGCCAGATAGACGGTTCCCACCGGTTTTTCCGGACTGCCGCCATCCGGCCCTGCTATGCCGGTCACCGCCAGTGCCAGATCAGCCCCGGCAACGCTTCTGGCTCCCTCAGCCATAGCGCAGGCCACCTGCTCGCTGACGGCGCCTTGCTGTTCCAGAAGAGCAAACGGAACTTTCAACAGCTGCTGTTTGAGGTCATTATGGTACGCCACAACCCCACCTCTGAACCAGGCCGAACAACCCGGAATTGCGGTAATACGTGCCGCAACCATCCCTCCGGTACAGGACTCAGCCAAAGCCAGGGTCATGCCTTTTGTAAAAAACAATTCAGCCAGTTCCCGATCATCATACATCTGCAAACTCCTTCAGCAACAACCGCTGCACTTCTCGCAGCGACAATCCCTGCTCTTGTGCAATCCGGTAACAGTCATCATACTCCGGCTTGCAACCACTCTCGCTGACCTTGAAGCGTACTGTTCCCCAGCGGGTCGGGCGCTCTTCAACCCGCCGTTCTTGCAACGCCCT
>CAXNJF010000303.1:0-3235 GCA_964202585.1 Trichlorobacter sp.
CCTACGGGTTGAGTCATTAATGATCCGTTTACCGTTTTTTCCCAGCCTGTTCGTCATAATGATAGACCCCCTGCCCGCTCTTTCTCCCCAGGCGCCCCTGCTCAACGTACTCTTTCAGCAGGGAGGAAGGGGCATACTTATGGCTGTCAAGGCCGGACGCCATGGTCTCCATGGCAGCAAGACAGACATCCAGACCGATCAGATCAGCCAAAGCCAATGGCCCCATCGGGAAGTTGGCCCCAAGTTTCATGGCAATATCAATCTCCTCTGCACTGGCCACCCCTTCCTGAAGCATTTCAAAACCCTCATTGACCATAGTGCAGAGCAGTCGGCTGGTGATGAAACCGGGGCGGTCCTTGCTGACGACAAAGGTCTTGCCCAACGCCACCGTCATCTCTTTGGCAAAATCAATGGTTGCAGCCGAGGTATCCTCCCCTGCAACCAGCTCAACCAGCTCCATCAGCGGCACCGGGTTCATGAAGTGCATGCCTATGAACCGGTCAGCCCTGCCTGAAGCAGCACCAAGCGTTGTCACCGAGAGGCTGGTAGTGGTGGTGGCAAGGATGGCATCCTCAGGCAACAGTTCGCCAAGTCGCTTCAGCAGTTCTGTCTTCATCGCCAGCTGCTCGGCAATAGCCTCAACCACCAGGCTGCAACCGGCTAATGCTGCCAGATCATGACAGGGGGTGATACGGGCAAGCACTGCTGACGGTTCTTCTGCAACCACCCCCTTCCCGTGGAGTTTTTCAAGGCTGGCCCTGATGGTTGAAAAGGCAGCTTCCAGAGCCGCAGGTCGACGGGCATGCATAACTACCGTGAAGCCTGCCGTGGCTGCTGCCTGGGCAATCCCGCTCCCCATGATCCCTGCCCCTGCCACGCCGATAGTGGTTGTTATTTTATCCATAAAATCCTCCCGGAGATGAATTGCATTTTTATCATGCTGTTGTATGCTGATAGCAGTTTTGTGTTGAACATCAGTAAACCATTTGAGCTGTCAGGAGAGACCATGGACTACTCGCTCAATAACATCAGAATTGCCGGCACCGGCTCTGCAGCTCCGGTAAAAATCGTCACCAATCAGGATATCATCAACATGGGTGTGCCCACCAGCGATGCATGGATTTTTGATACGCTGGGCATCCGCCAGAGGCACATAGCCGTGGATGAAGAAGCCTCCGACCTAGCTGCCCAGGCCGGTCTGGCAGCCCTTGAAAATGCAGGCATCGACAAGGAAGAGGTCAGCCTGATCATACTGGCCACCTATACCCCGGATCGAAAAGCCCCCTCAACTGCCTGTATTACCAAGCATAAGATGGGGATCAGCAACCTCTGCCCGGCCTTTGATATCGTGGCGATCTGCTCCGGCTTCATGTACAGCCTGGCAATCGCCGCCAACCTGATCAAGTCAGGAGCCCACAAAAACGCACTGGTGATTGCGTCCGATGTGACTTCCACCCTGATCGACTGGACCCGCCGCGACTGCGTCTTCTTTGGAGACGGCGCCGGCGCAGTGCTGCTAACCTCATCAAGCTATGAAAACAGCCTGTTTGAAGCAAAAATATTCTCAGACACCAATTATACCGACGGTTTCACGGTTTACCAGGGGGATGCTGCCTTCACCATGGACGGCAGTCTGGTCTATGAGGCAGCAACCTCGGTGTTGCCCGGTTCGATCATCTCGGTTCTGATGCGCTGCGGCCTGAGCGAAGAAGACATCACCTGGGTCATCCCCCACCAGCCCGCCATCAGGGCGCTCAGAAAAATGGCTGAACGACTGGGAATACCGTTTGAAAAGGTCTGTCACAACATGGAGCGCTACGGCAACACCTGCGGTGCAACCATTCCGCTGCTGCTTGACGAAGTGAACCGCGAAGGCAGGCTGAAAAAAGACGACCTGATCGCCTTTGCCGGCGTTGGCGCCGGCTGGACCTTTGGGGCTGCAATATACCGCTGGCACTGAAGCACAGGATCACGCCGCAAGAGCAGCAAAGGCCAGCTCATTGGAATCATACAGTTTCAGGAACGTTGAAAAACCGGCCATCTTGAACAGGTCCTGCACCGCCGTGACCACGTTGCACAGGACGACCCGCCCGCCTTTCCCCTCAGCAAGCTTGTGCAGTTTCAGGATGCTGCGCAGGCCGGCGCTGGTAATATAGGGTACCTCTTTCATCTCCAGCAGGTACCCCGTGGTTTCCGGCGTGTCATGTTCATCAAACCACGTATCGAACAGGGGGGCAGCCACAGAGTCAAAACGCCCTGAGAGGGTTATCACGCAAACACCATCCTGATAGCTGATTGATTGGTCCATGTTTCATCACTCCTGAAAGTAGTCGTTCGGGTACAAGTATCCCACATTTTTTGAAACTGTCAAAAGCTCTCAGCCACTGGCTTGCATTAACAGTCAAGCGTGGTACACTTTGAGACATGACAATCAACATTCCCTGCCATTTTGAACCGTTCCAGCCTGGCGATGCCGAACAGGTTGCCCGTCTGTTTGTGGAAGCCTATGGTGACGCCTACCCGATCAGGCGGGTCTATGATCCGCAGCAACTGATTCAGGCTGCGCAGAGCGGAACCTATTTTCCCTTTGTCGCACGCACTGCCGAAGGACAGGTGGTCTCCTACGCAGCACTCTGCCAGTCAGCACCGTTCAAGGGGATTTATGAGCTGGTACAGGGGATTGTCTCCTCTGATTTCCGTGGCGGCGGGATTGGCCGGGCCATGTTCGAGCATGTCGAACGCCTTCTGGCAACACTACCAGGTGCAGAAACCTACTTTGGAGAGTCAGTCTGCAACCATCTGCACACCCAGAAAACAAGCAGCTTGATTAAAAGTATTGAAACCGGCCTGGAAGTCGATCTTATGCCAGGTGCGGTCTATGCCAACGACACGCCGGATACCGGGAGGATCGCCGTCGTTGACGGATTCCGGACCTTTGTCTCCAGGCCCCATCATCTGTACCTGCCACAGGCCTATGAAGAGATCATCCGCTACATTTACGACGGCTTTGACGACCAGCGCACCCTGTCTGTGGCAACGGATGCACTTCCTGAAGGGGAGCGCACCGGGCTGACGGTCAAGCTGTTTGAACAGATCAACGTGGCACGGCTGGCGCTTACGTCCGTGGGCCCTGATCTTGAACAGGTGCTAAGCTCCCATGAACAGGCATTGGCTCACCAGCAGATCAAGGTCCTGCAACTCTGGATCCCCGCTACCTGGCCCTGGATCGGCACAG
>CAXNJF010000304.1:0-3221 GCA_964202585.1 Trichlorobacter sp.
GATCAAGCTGCAGATCTTTGCCACTGACCTGGCTCAGGACGCAATCGACAAGGCCCGTCTGGGAAAATATCCGTCCAGCATCGCAGATGTTGTCTCGAAAGAACGGCTGGATCGTTTTTTTGTTAAAGAGGATACCGGCTACCGGGTCGGTAAAGAGATCCGGGAGATGGTTACCTTTGCCACGCAAAACCTGATCATGGATCCCCCTTTTACCAAGCTTGATATCCTGATCTGCCGCAACCTGTTGATCTATCTGGCGCCTGAAATCCAGAAAAAACTGCTGCCACTCTTTTACTATAGCCTGAAACCGGGCGGGGTTCTGTTTTTGGGAAATTCCGAGTCCACCAGTACGTTTTCTGACCTTTTCATACAACTGCACAGCAAGTCACGGCTCTTCCTGCGGCACGAAGCGCTGCTGCCAACCGAACTGCTCACGTTTCCGTCTACGTTTGTTCCCCCTGCACGGGAAAGTCAAAAGGAGTCACTGATGGTAAAGCCTGCAGCCAATCTTCAACTACTTGCTGACCAGCTGTTGCTGCAGCATTTTTCTCCCCCTGCCGTTCTGGTCAACAACAAGGGAGATATTCTCTACATCAGCGGCCGAACCGGTAAATATCTGGAGCCGGCGGCCGGTAAAGCCAACTGGAATATCTTTGCCATGGCCCGTGAAGGACTCCGGCTTGAGCTGGGCAACGCCTTTCAGAAGGCGCTCAGCCAAAAGGAGATGGTGGTTACCAGGGATTTGAAGGTCGGAACCAACGGAGGCACCCAGATTGTGACGCTGACAGTCCAGCTGATCAAGGAACCGGAACCGTTGCAGGGAATGGTGATGATCATCTTTACTGACCTGGCAACACCCCTTGCAACGAAGTCGGCGGGCCGCTCCAAAAAAACAACGACCGATAACGCCATGGTTGCTGAACTGGAGCACCAGCTTCAGTGCGCCAGGGCAGAACTGCAGACCACCCGTGAAGAGATGCAATCCTCGCAGGAAGAGCTGAAATCTACCAACGAAGAGCTGCAGTCTACCAACGAAGAGCTGCAGTCCACCAATGAAGAGCTGACCACCTCACGGGAAGAGATGCAGTCCATGAACGAAGAACTGCAGACCGTGAATGCCGAGCAGCAATCAAAAATGGATGAACTTTCGCGGTTGAACGATGACATGCGCAACCTGCTTGACAGCACGGAAATTATTACCGTGTTTCTGGACAACAATCTGCACATACGGCGGTTCACCACCGGAGCTGACAAACTCTTCAAGCTGCTCCCCGGCGATGTGGGCAGACGGCTTTCCGATATCACCAGCGACCTGTTCTATCCTGAAATGATTGAGGAAGCGCGTGAAGTACTTAGAACGCTTGTCTTTTCAGAGAAGCAGATCACGGCAACAGACGGGCGCTGGTTTTCAGTTCGCATCATGCCGTACCGGACCATGGCCAATGCCATTGCAGGGGTGGTGATCACCTTTTTGAACATTACTGCGGCAAAGTTGCTGGAGGCTGAACTGCGTGGGGAAAATGCGCGGCTTAAGGCGTTACTGGAAGGTGAGGCGAGTGATGGGAAATAAAAGCAGAGAGCAGGCAGACGAAGAGGCAGCCAGACTGCGCAGCCAGGCGGAAGAGCGGTTGAAAACAGAGGCGGCGAATCTGCAGAAAAACAGAACAATCAATGATACACAGCGGATCATCCATGAGCTTGAGGTGCATCAGATTGAGCTGGAGATGCAAAACGAAGAGCTGTGTCAGTCTCAGGAGGAACTTGAGCTATCACGGAACAGGTATGCCGAGCTGTTTGACTTTGCACCAATATGTTATTTCTCTTTTGATACAGACGGGATAATGCGGGAGATGAATCTTGCCGCGGCTTCGTTGCTGGGAAAATCAAGGCGGATGCTGATCGATAAACCGTTTAGCTGCTTTATTACTGATGCAGCCGGGCGAAGGCTTTTTGCTGAGCACCTTGAAGCCGTCATTAAAAAGCAGGAGATGAAAAAGTGTGAAATCAGGCTTCTGGGAAAAGACGGCACGATTATCCATGGTGAATTGCAGAGTGTTGTCATGGACCCTGTTGGAACCAGCGATTGTTGTATCCTCTCCTCGCTTGTGGATGGCACGGTGGCCGGATTGCGTAAAGAATGCATGCAGGATGCCCACACCAATCTGGAGCAGATTGTCAAAGAGCGAACCGGGGAACTGGCCCGTTCAAACCTGCAGCTTACCCAGGAGGTTGAGGAGCGCAAGAAGGCAGAACAGTCTCTTCAGGCAGCCTATCAGGAAATAAAACGGTTGAAAGACCGGCTTATGGCAGAAAATTCATACCTGCAGGAGGAGGTTGCCCAGCATCACAATTTTGGAGAGATAGTTGGTCAAAGCACCACCATACAGCAGGTCTTTTCCCAGGTTGAGAAGGTTGCGCCCATGAATGCGACTGTTCTTTTGCTTGGCGAAACCGGCACCGGTAAAGGGGTGGTAGCTCGCGCCATTCACAGCAATGGTTTGCGCAAGGACCGGGCGATGATAACGGTAAATTGTGCGGCTCTACCGGCAAACCTGATCGAAAGCGAGCTTTTTGGACGGGAAAAAGGGGCTTTTACCGGGGCCCATACCCGCCAGATCGGGCGTTTTGAGCTGGCCGATGGCGGTACCATCTTTCTTGACGAGATCGGCGAGCTGCCGCTGGATCTGCAATGCAAGCTGCTGCGGGTGATTCAGGACGGCGAGTTTGAGCGGTTGGGCAGTCCCCGCACCATCAAAATAGATGTACGGATCATCGCTGCCACCAATCGGAATCTGGAGCAGGAAGTCCGTAACGGCACGTTCCGGGAAGACCTGTTCTACCGGCTGAATGTCTTTCCGATTACCGTTCCGCCGCTGAGGCAGCGCAAGGAAGACATTGTGCTGCTCGTCAATCATTTTGTCGTTAAATTCAACAAGAAAATCGGTAAAAGAATAGAAAACGTTCCCAAAGAGACCTTAACCATACTGCAGGAACATTGCTGGCCTGGTAATGTTCGCGAGCTTGAAAGTGTGATTGAACGGGCAGTTATCACCAGCGGGGGAAGCACACTACAGGTGCTGGACCGGTTTGAAGCCTTCGAGAAACTACCGGATCCGGGGCAGGAGATCAAAGCCCTGGTTGATCTGGAACATGACCATATCCTGATGATGCTTCAGAAAACAGGCTGGCGGATTGAAGGGAAAAGCGGGGCAGCGATACTG
>CAXNJF010000305.1:0-3194 GCA_964202585.1 Trichlorobacter sp.
AAAAATCTGTGGGAGACGATTCTGGCCGGGCTGGAATGGCGTGGCGACTTCTGTAACCGTAAAAAGAATGGCGAGATTTACTGGGAACACGCCTCAATTTCGCCGCTTAAGAATGAACAGGGCGCGATCACCCATTTTGTTGCGATCAAGGAAGATATCACCAGGGACAAGCGGATTGCTGAAGAGCTTCAGGCGGCACGGGATGCTGCTGATGCTGCCAACCAATCCAAATCAGAGTTTCTGGCAAACATGAGCCATGAGATCCGCACCCCGCTCAACGCTATCATCGGATTTTCCACACTGACCCTGAAGACCGATCTGCTGCCCCAACAGCAGGAGTATATCGGGAAAATCCATACTGCCGGCGAGTTACTGCTGAATATTATCAACGATATCCTTGATTTTTCCAAGATAGAGGCGCGTAAGCTGCATCTTGAGCAGATTCCGTTCAGGCCGTCTATTGTGCTTGCCAATGCATCCAGCCTGGTACAGCAAAAAGCTTTGGAAAAGGGTTTGAAGCTGCTGATTGAACACTCGCCGGAAATCCCCTCTTGTCTGATCGGCGACCCGCACCGGTTGGTCCAGATCATCACCAACCTGCTGAGCAATGCGGTCAAATTTACCCCTCAGGGAGAGATTGTACTGAAAACCGATCTGCTGGAACAGCACCATGGCCGGATACAGCTCAGGTTCTCGGTGCGGGATAGCGGCATCGGCATCCCGCCTGAACAGATCAACTCCCTCTTTCAACCCTTTACCCAGGCTGATGGAAGCACTACCCGCAGGTTTGGCGGCACCGGCCTGGGGCTGTCAATATCCAGGCAACTGGTAGAGCTGATGGAGGGTGAAATCAGCTGCGAAAGCAGACCGGAACAGGGCAGCACCTTCAGCTTCACCGCTTGGTTCGGCATCGGTCAGCCGGGCGATCTGGTGCATAGTAGCGCTGATACGTCGGGTGGGGAAACCAGGGATCGTTCCTTCAACTTCTCAGGATCCCGGATCCTGCTGGTGGAGGATAACGAGATGAATCAGCAGCTTGTGTGCGAGATGTTGAAAAATACCGGCGCCGTGGTAGATCTGGCCGTAAACGGCAAGGAAGCGGTTAGCGTGATAACCAGCGGCAGCACAGGCTATGATCTGGTGCTGATGGATATTCAGATGCCGGTGATGGATGGCTATGAGGCAACCCGGCAGATCAGGCAGGACAACCGTTTTTTAGCCCTTCCGATACTTGCCATGACCGCCAACGCCATGCAAGAGGATCAGCAGGCTGTTCTGCAAACCGGTATGAATGCCTGGATCACCAAACCGGTTAATGCCCTGACCATGCTGCAGACCATGGCAGCATTTCTTCAACCCCGGGAACTGGCAGATTCCTTTCATGGAGGAACGGCCAACGAGAGCGACGAGGATATCGCCATCCCCGTGATACCGGGGCTTGATAGCGCAGCTGCCCTCAGCCGTCTGGGAGGTGATACAAAGCTGTTCCTCTGGCTGTTGTTCACCTTTGTTGAAAGTAAAGCGGATGCTGCACAGAGTATACAGGACGCTCTGAACAATGGAGACACCGTGCTGGCCACCCGCCAGATTCATACGCTGAAAGGGTTGGCTGGCAACATGGGGGCGGTGGAGCTGGAACGCCTGGCAATGTCACTTGAAAGCGCCATTGCCGGTGATGAACCAACCGAATGCATTACGTCTGCCCTCGAACTGTTTTCCATCGAACTGGATCGGCTGGTGATGCTGACGAAAGATTTTCTTGCCCAGAAAACAATGCCGGCTGATACTGACAGTCTGCTTTGTTCGTCTGTTTCAACCGGAAGAGATGCAGTCGTTGATACGGAGGAGTATTAATTGTGTGTTTTTGGGATGAATTGATAGCACCAACTCTGTTTTTACCCCATCCCCCTCCCGGCCTCCCCCTTGAAGAGGGAGGAGCAAGACAAGAATCCCCTCCCCTTCAAGGGTGGGGATGGGGTTTGCCGGTAATTTGACAAAATTGAATCATTCTCTGGAGTTTATATGACCCGAATTATTTTGTCCTTGTCACTTCTCATGCTGACCATAGCCCCCTGCCAGGCAGCCTCAGCGCCCAAGCAGACCGGCTTGTCCCTGTCCGAACTCACCTTTGCCTGGTTCCCTTTGGCAGTGCCGATTTCAGTCCTGGGTGAAACCATGCAACGGGATCGTATTCTGAAGAGAAATCTTGCCAGACAAGGCTTTCAACTGACATTCAAGCCGTTTGCCAAGGGAAATGATGCCCAGCAACTGATCCGTGAAGGGCGCATTGCCGGGGTCTCTTTTTCAGATATGCCAGCCATTGAGGCGGTCTCGACCAGCGACATGCTGATCCTCGGCTTTGTCAAGCAGAGCTATTCGGCAGTGGTTACAGCCAATGGAACACAGATCAGGGATCTGCGGGGTAAGCGGGTCGGCAATGCCCACGGGTCCACCTCGCACTATGCGCTCCTGCAGGCGCTGGCCTCCGCAGGACTCAGTGAGAGCGATGTAACCCTGGTGCCTTTGGAAAGCAGTCAGATGCTGGAGGCACTGGAAAACGGCACGGTTGATGCCTTTGCCGCCTGGGAGCCGACCCCTGCTGCCGCTTTAAAAAAACATCCGGGTCGGTTTGCCCGGATCGGCCGCCAGGCCAGCTACGCTTTTTTTCTGCTGTCCGGCAATCTGGCCCGCAGCAATCCGGATACTGCCCGCGAGATTACCGCTGCACTGGTACGGGCAATCCACTGGCTTGAAAAGGATAACGCACACCTGCTGGCAGCAAGCCGCTGGGCTCAGGCCGGTGCCCAGGTTTTTAGCGGCAAGCCATCCGGGCCTGACAGCAATGACATAGCCCGCATCACCCGCTCAGACCTGCTGGATGTTGCCGGTGCTCCGTCTATTCCTCAAAATATGATCCGTAGCGGCTCCCTGCTCTTCAAAGAGTTTGATTTTCTCAAACAGCTTGGTAAGCTGCCGACACATGCATCACGGCAACAACTTGAAAAAAGTTTCACCGGTACGCTGATGCAGGACGTTCTTGCCGCACCGGCCCGCTATGGCCTGAACAGGTTTGATTATGCCAAGTAACCCGTTAAAAATGCAGATCAGGGTGATCAACTGGTGCCTGCTGCTGGTATGCTGGCTGGCCGTACCGGTTATCCCGGCTGCAGCAGCACCCTCTCCACCGGTTGAGT
>CAXNJF010000306.1:0-3189 GCA_964202585.1 Trichlorobacter sp.
AAATGAATGTCACGCCGGTTGAGTCAAAAGACGGGGCGCACAGTATCGGCTTTACCCTTAAGCTGCCGGCAAGCGGTTACGAAACCAGCATTAACACCATGGGCAGGCTGCAGACCGAACTGTTTCCCTTTGTCATCTACAAGGGGACAAGCTTCAACGCCGTACCAGGCACCGATTTTACGGTTGAAGGAACCGTTTTCATGCCGTCACTGACCGGGACAAAACCATGAGCATGATGATGCAGCGCGGCATACTTGCGGTAGCGCTGGCTACGATACTATCGCTGGTCATACCGTTTGTTGTGTACCGTAAAACAGTGTATAAACCGGAGCTTAACCAGGTTGAACGCACAGCTGTTGATTTTGTGCCGTCAAAGTTTGAAACCGTCCGCAAAGACTGGCAACCGGTAAGGCTCAAGCTGCCGCTGGCCAGCGGAACCCTTGCAACACCGACTGCCGGTACAGCGGCACAGTCTACGGCCCTTCTGCCGCCACCCCCGCCTGCTTTACCACCAACGCTCTCGTTTGTTCTGCAGGACGGCGGGAAAAGTATGGCAATCATTGGCGGCAGCATGGTTAAAACCGGTGATCAGGTAAAAGGCTGGACCGTTGAACGTATTGAACGGAATCGGGTACTGCTTCGTAACCGAAAGGGGGCCACATGGCTCACGCTAAACTGAATATAAGGCCGTTATTGCTGTTTTTTTCTGCCATAGTGCTCTGCCTTGGCTGCGTTTCCTGTGCCAACACCCCTCCGGTAGCGCCCCGCGCAGCCACGGATATACCGATGACAGCTCCTACCCGCCCACAGGACGCCTTTATCAAAGATAATATTAACACACTCAAGGCCCACTATCCGCCCCCCGCCCTGGTAACCCCCGACTATCAGCCGGTCAGTGATGACATCTCACCGGCCAAGTCCCGCATGGTCAATATCCAGGCCCGCAACAGCTCTCTGGGGGATATCCTGCATGTAATTGCCGATGCCGCCGGACTAAACCTGGTCATTAATGACGGCGTACAGCAGGACCGTACCATCACGATTACTCTAAAGCGGGTGACGGCCGACGATGCGCTTGCCACCATCCTCAACTCTGCAGACTATTTCTATACGATCAAAGACAATATCCTGTCGGTAGAGGCCACCGGCACCAAGCTCTTTGAACTGGGGCATCCGGCCCTGGTACAGGGCTTTACGGTTGATGTGGGGGGGGATATTCTTGGTAGCGCTGCTGCACTGACAGCTTCAGGTTCCGGCAGTTCCGGTTCATCGAGCTCCGGCGGTTCAGGTTCCGGCGGTTCAACCAACATGAAAGGAGCCATCACCCAGAGTATCAAAGCCGACAGCAAAGCATTCGATTTCTGGGAATCACTGGAAAAGTCATTAATAACCCTGATTCAAAAGCAGACTCCTGCTGCAACTGCCGCTACTCCTGCAACGTCAGCTGCAGCTGCAACGATGCAAGCCAACGTTCCCCAACAGCATGTCGTGGTCAATCGCCTGACCGGCACTATTGTGGTCACCGCATCCAGAAGAAACCTGATATCTGTTGAGCGCTATCTTGAGAACATCAGGGCAGCCCTGAACCGTCAGGTACTTATAGAGGCGCGGATTATCGAGGTGCAACTGAAGGATGAGCTCACCTTTGGCATTGATTGGTCATTCCTCTCAAACATTGACAACTTTACCATGCTAGGCGGCGGCTTTGGAGCACTTAAGGAAGCCAGCCTGAGTGCAACTCTTGACGCTAAAAATCCCAGCTTCAGAATTGGCGCCATCACCAGTGGGAACAAGGGAAGCATTTCCGGAGTGTTGGATGCCCTGCAAAAGCAGGGGGAGGTCAAGACCCTTTCCAACCCACGGGTAAATGTGATGAATGGCCAGACCGCTCTCTTGAGTGTTGGCACGAACACCAATTATCTTTCTAAAGTGACGACAACCAACTCTGGTGGCAATAATAACGTTGTTACCTACACCACCGATACCAGCAACGTGCTGTCCGGAATCATGATCGGACTGGCTCCCAGCATCAACAGCAAAGGGGAAATCAGCATGACGGTCACCCCGATCATATCGCATCTTGTGAAACTTGATCCGGTGGATGTCGGAAGCGGCGATAACAAGACACAAATCAAGCTGCCAATCGTTGACCTGCGGGAACTTTCCACGACGGTCAAGGTGCGTAATGGTGATATGATCGTAATCGGTGGACTGATATCAAACAAAAACAGAATGGATGATTCAAAAATTCCGTTCCTTGGCGATATACCCTGGCTGGGCACCCTCTTTACCCG
Organism: Trichlorobacter sp.; assembly: GCA_964202585.1. Lineage (GTDB taxonomy): Bacteria > Desulfobacterota > Desulfuromonadia > Geobacterales > Pseudopelobacteraceae > Trichlorobacter. The sequence continues at coordinate 2,295 of CAXNJF010000306.1, forward strand.
TAAGGATTATGAGGACACGCGGACCGAACTGGTGGTGGTGCTACAACCCTACCTGGTCGGTTCCAACTAACACAGGACACTACTATGGCTGCCCCGATCAAGATAGGTGAACTGCTTAAAACCAACGGGCTGATTACAGACACACAGCTTCAGATCGCCCTGGAACATCAAAAGGTTACCGGTGCTATCCTGGGTGACCTGCTGATCAAGCTGGGCTTTGTTACCGCAACAGAATTTGCCCGTTCCATTGCGGTGCAATCAGGGATCGATTTTATTGATCTGGGCGAAGTGCAGCCGGAAGAGGAAGCGCTCAAGCTGGTCCCCAAGGACGTTGCCGAGAAGGCGGGCCTGATCCCCCTGGCCGTGGTGGAAGACGATCGGCTGGCCATCGGCATTACCAACCCCAGCAACATTGTGGCGGTAGATGCCATCACGAAACTGACCGGCAAACAGCCCAGGGTATTTCTGGTTGATAACGACCATTTTCAGGAAACCCTCGAAAAATCATATTTTTTCTTTACCCACCCGATCCAGCAGCGGATGGAGCGGATCATCAGCTCACTGAAACAGGCCACCGGTGCCATCCCAGGCGCCACCATCGCCGAACTGGTCGAACTGATCATGATGGACGGGGTGCGCAAGCAGGCAACCGATGTCCACGTTTCTCCTGCGGATGATGTTACCAACGTCTTTTACCGGATTGACGGCGTCCTGCAGCATGGCCACTGTCTTCAGAAGCAGGCTCATGCCGGACTGATTTCCCGGATCAAGGTTTTGTCCCAGCTTGATATCGCTGAGCAACGGCTGCCCCAGGATGGCTCCTTCACCTACGAATTTCTCTCCAAGCGTTTTGATGTCAGGGTCTCAACCGTCCCCACCATCTTCGGTGAAAACC
>CAXNJF010000307.1:0-3188 GCA_964202585.1 Trichlorobacter sp.
CCCGCCGTGTTTGGCAACAGCCTTGAAAACCGGCTTGATGCCATGGTCAGCAGAATCTGCGGGCCGTTAAAAAACCAGCAGCAGATCGGGGTCTATGTCCCGCTTCTGCTTGAATCCAGAAAGAAATACCCCAGTCCGTTTTCGGAGTACGCGACCGGAAGGATCAGGGCTCTTTTGGCTGAGTGCCCGCCGGTCAAGGTCGTAGACGACAAGGAATCCGTGGAGAAACTGGTTGCGAACCGCGTTCTGAAGCAGACATCGCCTGAGGCATCGTCCGGTGCTGCCGATGCCCTGCTGGAGGGCAGCTACCTCCGCAGTATGCGTAAAAGTATCAATCTGTCCGTTGCCCTCAAGGATGCTGAAGGCAGAACCATTGCACGGGCCGACGAAGAGATTCCGCTTAATCTGATCAGCTACAGCCTTGAAAACAATACGGCCGAAACCCTGGCTCAACTCACCGATATTGAACATGAATCCGGCAAGGGGATGGTCACCATAGAAACTGCGCGGGGGGGAGACTACCAGCTTTTCCGTGAAGGTGAGATCGTCTCGTTCAGGCTGAGGGTGGCAAAGCCCTTGTACATCTACGTCTACAACATCAACAGCACGGCAGAGGCCACATTGCTCTATCCCAGGCAGGGAGAAAGCGAACAGCCCAAGACGCCGGGCATAACCTACAACCTTCCCGACAGCTCCGACAGCTGGGAGATAAAGGTTACCCCGCCCTTTGGCGCCGATGCGGTCAAGGTTTTTGCCAGCGACCGTCGTCTGCCTCAGCCTGATATACGCAACAATGTGGCGCCGCGCAGTTTTAATCACGGAATCAGAGGGCTTGCCGGAGTTGAGAAGATTCGCAAGGAGCTCGCCACACAGAAAGTAATCAGCGGCTATGACCTGGTTGACTGGTACAAGGGGGTCGCTGCCAGAGCTGGAGGGCCGCTGTATGAAGCCACCCTGTATATTGAGACCCGGCCACGATAGTTCGGTCGCAGGCATGATCTTTGATTCCAGGTACCGTTACTTTGAACCTTTAAAGGGGACTGGCGTATGAATACCGTTCTGAACCATGATAACGTTTCAGCTTGTGACGAAGCCCTCATGCATGGCACTATTTCTCGCCGTACCTTATTGAAAGGGGCCGCCCTGGCCGGTGCTGTTGCAGCCTGTCCGGCCCTGATGGCGGGCTGTGGAAGCGGTGGCGGATACTCCCCCTTCAACATCCCCCTGGAACAGAAGATAGCCCAGATGCTGATGGTCGGCTTCCGTGGCCTGACGCTGGACGAGAGCAACTACATCGTCCGCGATATCCGCCAGTACGGTATCGGCGGGGTGATCCTCTTTGACTATGATTCGAAATTAAAAAGCTACGGGCGTAACATCACTTCACCGGATCAACTGAAGGCCCTGACGACATCACTCAAGTCCCTCTCCGCCACCCCGCTCTTCCTCGCTGTCGATCAGGAGGGGGGGCAAGTGGTGCGCCTGAAGGAGCGCTACGGCTTTCCCCCCACGGTATCGGCCCAGTATCTGGGCACCCTCAACAACCCGGCTGTCACCCGCATGTATGCCGACAGTATCGGTGTTACCCTGGCGGAAAACGGGCTGAACATGAACTTTGCACCGGTGGTGGATCTGAACATCAACCCCGCCAGTCCGGCCATCGGCAAACTGGAACGCAGCTTCTCCGCCAATCCCGACATCGTGACCACCCATGCCCGTATCTTTGTGGAAACCCACGACAAGAGTCGTGTTGCCACCAGTTTCAAACATTTCCCCGGCCACGGCAGCGCCACCAACGATTCACACCTGGGATTTACGGATGTGACCGACACCTGGTCACCGGTCGAACTTGAGCCGTACCGCAGGCTGATTGCCGAGGGGAATGCCCGGATGGTGATGACCTCCCATGTCTTTAACCGCCACATAGACCCTGATCTGCCGGCAACCCTCTCAAAGCCGTTCATCACCGGAATTTTGCGGGAACAGCTGGCTTTTAACGGCGTGGTGGTGACCGATGACCTGCAGATGCAGGGGCTGACCCAGTTCTTTGACTACAAGACCATTGTGGAGAAAAGTATTCTGGCCGGGGTTGATATCATCCTGGTTTCCAATAACCTGGACTACAATCCCGAAATAACCCCCACGACTATCAACCATGTGCTTGAACTGGTGCGTATCGGCAAAATTACCGAACAGCGGATTGACCAGTCCTACCAGCGGATCATGGCGTTGAAGAATCGTCTGGCCACAGGAGCTTAAGAACTGCTATGCAGCGATCTACACGCCGTACTTTTCTGAAACAGGCCGCCCTGGCCGGAAGTTCCCTGCTGCTTCCCGGCCTGCTGGGAGGCTGCGCCACCACACGTCAAACTCCTGCAATCCCGGCAGACTGGCAATCCTGGCCCCTTGAACGCAAGCTGGCCCAGATGCTGCTTTTGGGCTTTCCCGGTGAAACCCTGGAGCCGGGCAGCCCGATCGAGCAGGCGATCCGCAGCTACGGCGTCGGCGGGGTGGTGCTGTTCGACAACAATGTCGATCTGGGAGTCACCAACCGCAATATCACCGGTCCGGCCCAGCTGAAAGCTCTGACAACAGCCCTGCAGCAAGCCTCGGAGACACCGCTTCTGATTGCTGTGGATCAGGAAGGGGGAATCGTTGCGCGGTTGAAGGATCGCTACGGGTTCCCCCCATCTTTTTCTGCACAGTATCTGGGAGTGCAGAACAATCTGGGGCTGACCTCCCAGGCTGCAGGCGATACTGCTGCCACCCTTGCTGAATACGGCTTCAACCTGAATCTGGCGCCAGTGCTTGATCTGGCCACAAACCCGGACAATCCGGTCATAGCCTTCAAACAACGCAGCTTTTCGGCTGATCCTGCGCTGGTTGCCGCCCATGCCGCCGAATTCATCAGGAGCCATCATCGCAAAAATATCCTCACCTGCCTGAAGCATTTTCCGGGGCATGGCAGCTCACGGGATGATTCCCACCTGGGACTGGTGGATGTAACCCGCTACTGGAGCGAGGATGAATTGATCCCCTACCGGAACCTGATCAACCAGGGGCTGTGTGATATGGTCATGACCGCCCATACCTTTAACACCACCATCGATCCGGATTACCCCGCAACCCTTTCCAAAGCGACCATAGACGGCATCCTGCGCAAACGGCTCGGCTTTCAGGGGGTGGTG
>CAXNJF010000308.1:0-3177 GCA_964202585.1 Trichlorobacter sp.
CTGGCATGCCAGAACAGGGTATTGTTCCTGACAAATTTATCGTATGGAGCCCGTACAAAGATCCTCAAGGTAATGGCCTCGCCATCCTTGTCCAGATCAGACGAAATCACCTCTCCAACCTGCAGGTGGCGATACATCAAGGGGGAACCGACACTCAGCGACCCGATATCTGCAGCTTGCAGGACAAACTGGCGGCCCGGCGTATCCGTAGTAACAGCCGGCGGATTTTCCAAACCGGAAAAATCGGTCTTGTATTCTTCTGATCTCCCCACATCCATTCCGATATAGGAACCAGCCATTAACGTACTTAACCCGGTGATACTGCTACCGGTTATCCGCGCCCGGACGACCCAGAAGCTGGTATCTGCCTTCAAAAATTCTTCCGTATCCCTGGCCAGTTCGGCAGTAACCACGATACTGGAACGATCTTTGGCAATCGTAACGGATTTGACCAGACCGATCTGGACATCCTTGTACTTGATCTTGGTCTTGCCGGCTTCAATCCCTTCACCACTCTTGAAACTGATCGTGATCACCGGCCCTTTTTCAAGGTAGGCCCGTACCGCCAGAGAAAGACCGACAAGCAGGGCGATAATCGGTATGACCCAGATCAACTGCGAAGAACGGCGGCGGCGGCGCTCTATGACGGCATTAGGTACTTCGGGGGGCTGGATCGCTTCAGCTGTTTCAGGGGTCTCTGTCATACAGGTTTCTCTTTCCTTACGGGATCCCACATCAGGCGGGGGTCAAACTCCATCGCGGCCAACATGGTCAGCACCACCACTGTTCCAAAAGAGATGGCGGCTGTTCCGGCTCTGACCGTTGCCAGTGACTGGATCTGCACCAGCGCCGCCAGCAGGGTTATCACAAAAATATCCAGCATGGACCAGCGACCTACCAGCTCAACAATCCGGTAAAGCTGAATCCTGGTTTTGATCCTCCAGGTAGAGCCACGCCGCACGGACAGAAGCAGCAGGGTCAGTACTACAAGTTTGAACAGGGGCACCATGATGCTGGCAATAAAGACAATCGCCCCAATCCCCTGATTACCGCTGTTCCAAAGGTAGATCACCCCACCCATAATAGTATCCTTGCGGTAACTGATCAGGGTGCCGGTCTCCATCATGGTCATCAGGTTGGCCGGGATATAGAGGATATAGGCGGCAACCAGCAGGGCCCAACACCGCATGATACTGTCAGGCCGCCGGAAATGAAGCTTTGTCTGGCAGCGGGGGCAACGGGGAGCAATAACGTCTGGGTCCGGCCTTGAAACCAGATCACAGACGTGACAGGAGCAGTACCCCTGGCTTGCTGCTGAAACGCCGGGCCAGACCATCAGTCTATCGCTCCGTCTTGATCCTTGTCCAGATGTACCCAGACATCACGAGGGTTAAACGATGAAGCCATTGCGGCCAAAAGTAACGTAAGCCCTCCGAAAGACCAGAGCGCTGCCCCCGGAATGATTCTGAAATCCTGCACCAGCTTGACCAGTGACACCAGGATACCCAGCATGAAAACCTCTACCATTCCCCAGGGCTTGATCGTCTGCAGCAGTCGCATGATCAGGGTAACCCCGACCGGCACACGTCCCAAATGCAGCGGCACCAGCAGATACAGCATCATACCCAGTTCAAGGCCTGGTACCAGCACCGCTGTCACAAAGGTAAGCGCCGAAACCAGATGCATTTCCTGCTCCCAGAGCGTATGTACCGCCCGCAGCAGGGTAACCTCATTACCATTTCCCGACAGATTGATCCCCAAAAGGGGAAATGAATTTGCCACAATAAACAGGATGGCGGCAGCAAGAGCAAAGGCCAGGCTCCGGTTAATGCTGTCAGGCAGATTGCGGTACAGGGTTGCGCCACAGCAACAACAACAGGCGGCTCCCTTGGGTGGCAGCGGAATCTCTCGCAACAGCAGGTCGCAGTGCGGGCAGGCGATCAGTGGTCTCTGGCGGGTCTCCATAGTGGCGAAAGTATAGCCCAGCATCAGGGAAAGTCAATCAATCGAGCATTAAAATCTGACGGCTTTTTTGTGGCGCACAACCGTGGTCTGATGCTATAGTGCCGCCGTTTCCATATAGAAATGAGGTACGTTACCATGAATAATCGTTTCCTTGATGCCTGCTGGGGCAAACCGGTTGACCGTACCCCGGTCTGGCTGATGCGCCAGGCTGGTCGCTACCTTCCCCAGTACATGGAGGTCCGCTCAAAATGCAGCTTTCTTGAACTGTGCAAAACCCCTGAACTGGCAGCTGAAGTCACTATCCAGCCGGTTGATTTTCTGGGGGTGGACGCAGCCATTCTGTTCTCCGACATTCTGACACCGGTGGAACCGATGGGGTTGAAGCTGGACTTTGTGCCGGGACCGGTCTTTGAAAATCCGGTCCGCACCATGGCTGATGTGGAAAAACTGCGGATTCCCGATCCGGAAAAGGATGTGCCCTACGTACTTGAGGCGATTAAAATCCTGCGCCGGGAGCTATCCGGCAAGGTACCGCTGATCGGTTTTGGTGGTGCCCCCTTTACCCTGGCCTGTTATATGGTTGAAGGCAAAGGTTCCAAAGACTGGGCCACCATCAAGCGGATGATGTATGCCGCGCCTGAGGTATACGCGGCCCTGATGGAGAAGGTCACCATGATGGATATGGAGTATCTGAACGCCCAGATCAAGGCCGGTGCCCAGGCGATCCAGATCTTTGATACCTGGGGTGGCGTACTCTCACCTGCTGACTACGAACGATATGTCCTGCCCTATACCACCAAACTGATCAACGGACTGAATCGCACAGACACACCGGTCATTCACTTTGTGAAAGGTTCCGGAACCATGCTGCCGATCGTACAAAAAGCTGGTGGCAATGTGATGGGTCTGGACTGGCATATCAACCTTGGGACTGCCCGTGACATCCTGGGATCGCAGGTGGCGGTGCAAGGCAATCTGGATCCCACTGTGCTGTACGCCACCGATCAGGTGATCGAGCGGGAAGTGCAACGGATACTTGATGAAAACGCCGGGCGTCCCGGTCATATCTTCAACCTGGGACACGGCATCCTGCCCACAGTACCGCCTGAACATGCAAAGTTTATGGTTGAATGCGTACACCGACTCTCACAGAGGTAAGCTGTCATGTTTGTTTCCATGAAAAATATTGTCTTGTTTGTGACTGACCTTGCG
>CAXNJF010000309.1:0-3175 GCA_964202585.1 Trichlorobacter sp.
CGCCATAAGCCGGGATCTGCCAGCCAGAATTGAACAGAATGAAGTCATCACCTGGCCCACCAGCATAATTGCTGAAATGTCCATGCTTTCTGAAAACTTCAGGAATTCGGCTGCAGCGCTGGCACAACGGATTAAAGATATTGGAGAAAGCAATTTACAGCTTGAACAGCGGGTGGCCGAAAGAACCGCCGAGCTGCAGGGCAGCGAAGAAAACTTCAGAACCTTCTTTGACGGCATTGACTATCTGCTGTTCGTGCTTGACCAGGATGGTTTGATCATCAAGATGAACGATACGGTGATCCAGCGGCTGGGATACACTGAAGAAGCGCTGCAGGGCAGGCACGTCCTTAGCGTGCATCCTGAGAACCGGCGTGAAGAGGCTGGCAAAACAGTGGTCGCCATGCTGAACGGCACAGCGGATTTCTGCCCGGTGCCGCTGCTCTGCAAAGACGGCAGCATGATCCCGGTTGAAACCCATGTGGTACCTGGGGCATGGAACGGCAAGCCGGCCCTGTTCGGCATCAGCAAAGACATCTCAAAGCTGAGAGAGTCTGAGGAAAAATTCTCTACTGCATTCCAGACCAGCCCGGCCCTTATGTCCATCAGCACCATTCAGGAAGGAGTTTATCAGAACGTAAACCGTGCATTCCTTGAAACACTGGGGTACCGCCGCGAGGAAGTGATTGGAAAAAGCTCGGATGAACTTGGCATTTTTGAAAGTATTGATGAACGCGTCAGGAGTCTCCGGATACTTGACGCTGACGGCAGGCTCAGCAGCCACCTGGCAACGGTACGCACAAAATCCGGCGAACTGCGAAACGGCCTGTTCTCGGCCCAATATATCAATCTTCAGCATGAACGGCTGTTATTGACCGTTATGGTTGACATCACTGAGCGGATAGCTATTGAAGAAGCTCTGGTGGCTGCCAAAGAGGTTGCTGAAGCAGCCAACCATGCCAAAAGTGATTTCCTCTCAAACATGAGCCATGAACTGCGCACCCCGATGAACGGGGTGATCGGCATGGCCCAGTTGCTGCGCTTTACCGAACTGACAGCAGAACAGGCCGACTACCTTGACAACCTGGATAAATCCGCTGACAACCTGCTGCTGTTAATCAATGATGTGCTTGATCTGGCCAAGATCGAGGCCGGCAAGGTAGAGCTTGTCTGTGCTGATTTCTCTCTGTCCGAAACCATTCATTTTATTGTCTCATCCCAGATATCCAGAGTCTATCAGAAGGGGCTTCAGATACAGGTCTCGCTGTCAGCCGATTTCCCGGTGCTGGTGCATGGCGATGAACTGCGGATAAAACAGGTATTGCTGAATCTGCTGGGCAATGCGATCAAGTTCACCCTCCAGGGCAGCATCACGATCACCGGCGCTGTTGTCGAGCAGATTGACCAGCAGGCGTTGCTAAAGATCTCGGTCAGTGACACCGGCATCGGCATATCCCCGGCTGCACTGGCAATAATCTTCAAGCCGTTTACCCAGGCTGATGAATCAACCACCCGCAGATTTGGCGGCACCGGACTGGGGCTGGCTATCTGTAATGAACTGGCGGACCTGATGGGGGGCAGTATCAGCGTAGAAAGCAACGAAGGAGCTGGCTCCAGCTTTCACCTGATCGTGCCTCTTTTAGTAAAGGAGCAGCCCCGGGCAACCCTGCCGAAGATTCCGCTGACCAAACCCGGCTGGCAAGGAAAGACCCTGCGGATACTGCTGGCTGAAGACAACCATCTGAATGCCAGAATCGGTGAGGTGTTACTGACAAAACTGGGGCATCAGGTTGTGCTTGCCAGGGATGGGGCCGAAGCTTTGGCTGCATGGCAGAAGGAACGCTTTGATCTGGTGCTGATGGATATCAGAATGCCGAAAATGAACGGTGATGAAGTGACCGCCAGTATCCGTGACAAAGAGCTGGAAAGCGGCTGCCACCTGCCGATTATTGCCGTCACCTCCTTTGCCCTGCAGGGTGACCGGGAGCGCTTCATGCAGCGGGGTTTTGACGGCTATGTAGCCAAACCGTTCCGGCTGGAAAACCTTGTAGCAGAGATGCAGCGGGTTCTGGAAGAGGGGCAGCAGCCGGATACAGATGCGTAATTCACCGTTTTTTTTTGCAGAATGAACCGGAACTTTGTTCAGAAAAGAAAGACAGGCTATGCATATTCTTGTGGTAGATGATGAAATCCTGAACAGAACAATTTTAGCGAGGCTGCTGTTGAATTTCGGTTATCAGTCCACAGAGGCCGCAAGCGGCAGGGAAGCGCTGCTGCTGCTTGCACAGAGCCGGTTTGATCTGGTGCTGATGGACTTACAGATGCCGGAATGTGATGGTTACACAACCACCATTATGATCCGGGCCCCAGAAAGCAGCACACTGAATCCGGATATTCCGGTCATCGCCCTGACTGCCGACAGTGGCGCAGGCACACATGAACGCTGCCTTGCCTCCGGCATGGATGATTATCTGGTCAAGCCGGTACCGTGTGATCTGCTGCAGGCGACCATCAGCAAGTGGCTACTGAGGCGGCAAACGTCTGATGCCTCACAGAATTGAGATTCCCATGCGTATGTTCCATCTGTTGATGTGTCTGCTCCTGCTCCTGTTACCTGCCGCTCCTCTTATGGCAACACCCCCTGCACCTGCCTCCAAAGCAGGACAGCGACCTTTGATTGCGGTCATTCCGGCTGATTTTGCACCTACCTATTTTTGTGATCCCGCAACCGGTCAGCCGACAGGACTGGCAGTGGATCTGCTGGACAGGATAGCCAGACAGGCCGGGCTGCAGATCAGCTATCAATTTGCCAAACCCTGGCAAGAGATTGAAGATCTGGTGCTGAATGGCGAGGCTGACCTGATCCCGCTGCGGGTGATCAATGACAAGACGGTCAAGCAGTTTATTTTTACCAGCGTGGTTGATACTTCAGCCATCAACTTTATCGTGCGGAATAACGACCAGACTGCCAAAGAGCCAAAGCCGGGACAGCGGATCGGCCTGATCAAGGGCAGCACTGCGCCGGAGCTGCTCAAGCACCGTCCCGACCTGATCCAGGTTCCCAGCGAGACTCTGGAACATCTGCTGATGGATCTGATTTCTGGCAAAGTTGACCTGGTTTTAACCTCCACACCACACCTGCTTCAAATTGCAGAAAAACTGGGGTTTGCAGATCGGC
>CAXNJF010000310.1:0-3172 GCA_964202585.1 Trichlorobacter sp.
TACGCAGTTCGGAAATCATAAAAGCCGGCACTATGGTCAGGGTAGGTATTTCATCAGCATTCTTTGGACGGGCCTGCTTGGAGAGGCTGACAAACAGGCCCAGATCTTTTTCTCGGGTCTGGGATAGCATAAACTTCCTGACCGGTTGAACCGCCTTTTCAAAGGCCTGCTCCTGGGAAAGGGTTCCTGCCTTGTAGGGCTGGTACGCCTCACGGTCAATCTGCTGCCAGACCGGTGTCATGATAAAAAAGGTAATAAAAAGGGATAAAGCAAGAATGATCTGGTTTGACGGAGCCTGCTGTGTTCCCAGAGCGGTACGCAAAAATGACAGTACCACAACTATTCTGGTAAATGAGGTGGTCATAATCAGCAGGCTTGGAGCAAGCGAAAGAACGGTCAGCAGCAGAAAAATTTGAATGGTAGTACTAACGTCACCTGGCTTTGTTGCGGTACCGACACCGATATTAAGTGATGGCATCGGTATCGGCGCTGCTGAAACCATAGCTGCAGTTGCAACACTCGCTGTAATCAGCAGCAACAGAACCATCCAGAAGCGTTTGCCATGCAAAGAAATCATAATCCATCCAGATCGTCTTGTGTGATTCAACTGCGGGATGCCGCACGTTTGAGAAAGGAAAGGAAGGCAGGCTGTTCTGCCGGCTCCTCAACCACTTCAATCTCTTCAAGCATATTGATCTGCTTGATCAGGGCAAGCTGTTCACCACTACTTGCAAGCAGGAGGTATTCGCCTCCGATTTCAATCAGGATCAGCGCCTTGCGTGGCCCCATCCCCTTCACTTCAAGCACTCTGATATGCTGGTTTCCAGGGCGGAGCGCCGGGATTTTACGCATCAACCGGGTCACGATGTAGTAGCACAGCAGGATCAAACCGATAACCAGTGTGAGTGCAGCAAGCATCTGTAAAAAGCTGGATAAAAAACTGAAACCAGAACCGGCGTCTGCCCCTTCAGCGTCTTGTACCATTACCAGCAAGGCCAGAAGCAGAACCGGCCACGGGATGCGTCTGTTAATCACAAAATTCTCTCTACCCGCTCGTTGGGACTGACAATATCCACCAGACGCACACCAAACTTTTCATTCACCACCACCGCCTCACCCCGTGCAACCAGCTTTGAATTAACAAAGATATCGAGTGGTTCTCCGGCAAGTTTGGACAACTCAACCACTGCCCCCTGGTTCAGCTGCAAGACATCTTTTACCAGCAATTTGGTACGGCCCAACTCCACCGTAACCTGAAGCGGTATGTCAAGGATGAACTCAAGGTTTTTCCGTTCCTGTTCAGATTCTGCGGCATCAGGCTTGTCGTTCACGTTTATTCCCCTTATGAGACAGGATGTCGCTGATTTGCATCGCCTTGTTACCATGCCGTATGCCAGGTATTCCCTGGTATTTCGGTACCCCTTCGACTTTTACCATCAGTTCACTCGTGCAGGGTTTGTCCAGCATAATGGTATCGCCAACATCCAGATCCAGCAGTTCGCGCAGCGATATGGTGGAATTGCCTAGTTCGACAGTTAATTCAAGCGGTGCATCAAGGATCTCGGATGAGAGACGGTTTGACCACTGGGGATCAATGGCCATCAGATCAAACTGCATCCCCTCCTTCAGCTTATCCCTGATCGGCTCGATGGTCATAATCGGCACAACAAAGATCATGGTGCCAATATTTTCCTCTATATGCACCTTGACCGTCATGGTCACCACCTGATACTCAGGCGGAACAATCGTTACCAGACGCGGGTTCATTTCCATCCGCAACAGACTCAATTTGGCTGGATAAAGCGGAGCCCAGGCCTTTTCAAGGTCTGCCATTACATCGGACAACACCATTTCAACCAAACGCAGTTCAAGGTTGGTAAAAAGCCGGTTCAGCGTCAGAGCAGTCCGACTGGTTCCCCCCAGCACGCTATCTACAATGGCAAAGGCCAGGGTGCTATCCATAGCAATCAAGGCAGCCCCTTTCAGGGGATCAAGCTTAAAGATTGCCATACAGACCGGAGAAGGCAGAGTCTGTAAAAAGTCATCAAACTTGTAGGAGCGTGCCCCTACCTTCTTGATATCCACCACCTTGCGAAGCCGGTTCGAAAGGGTAATCCGGTTAAAGCGGATAAAACCGTCATAGATGATATCCAGATTGGGAACAAAGCCACGGTAGGCCTCAGTATTGAAGAGATCATAGTTGACTGCAGTGCCTTCGGACTTGGTCAATTCCTTTTCAGGATCGATCCGTCCGTCGAAAACAGCGTTCAACAGCGCTTCAATCTCTGCTTTGCTAAGAATCTTTTCCATGGCCATAAGGGCTGTCCAATCAGCTACTGAACAACGAAATCAGTAAAGTAAACCTTGCTGACCTTACCCTGGGCCACAATTTTGCTGATGGCTGCAAGAATCTCTTCCCTCAGCTGGTTTTTCCCCTGGACATCCTGAACCTCCTGGAGTGTCTTGGTGGTTAACACAACCAGAATGGCATCCCGAATAGCAGCCAGCTGCCCTTCCAGCTCTGCCTTGATTGCCGGATTAGCCATTTGAAGCTCTATCTTTACCTTCAAATAGCGTAGATCCTGGCCATCATAAATATTGACAATAAAAGGCTCAAGAGAAAATACTGACGAGGCTCCTGGAGTCGCTGCGCCGCCATGCCCGCCAGCAGCTGCAGGTGGTGCACCATGACCACCCTCTGCTGCAGCCGGGGCTCCATGGGCATCAGCGCCCTCTTTTTTCTTATCACCTTTACCCATCATCATGAACGCAACGACACCGCCGATAACCAGCACCAGTACAGCTGCTCCAATAATGATAAACAGCTTCTTCTTGCTGCCGCCTTCTGCCGGGGCTTCGGCTGCTGCCTGCTCTTCTTTTGCCATTCGTTCCTCCGCAGTGTGTCCATGAGTAACTGTTGCAGACACAGCATAGCATATTTAAAACGAAAAATCGGTTTTTGCAACCACTTGCGATGATTCTTTCTATATCACCCATAAACAACGGTGCCCCCGCCCACCTGCAGACACCTGCAGGCAAACGGGGGCTTCTTCAAACTATACGGCGTCAGGAACGCTTACCGCTTGAGATTCAGTACCTCCTGAGTCATCTCATCGGCAGTCGTTATGGTCTTTGAATTTGCCGAATACGCCCGCTGAGTCAGGATCATCTT
>CAXNJF010000311.1:0-3166 GCA_964202585.1 Trichlorobacter sp.
CACGGACAAGCACGGACTGACACCGACGAACACGAAGATGAGGGGTTTTGTGATTCGTCCGTGGCTGTCAGTGAAAGTCCGTGTTCGTCGGTTCTGCCTTCGTCGGTTCTGCCTTCCTCGCTTTACGTTGCCAATGCCGCCCTTTCCCTCTTAAACCTTGCCTGCCACCTGCTTGACAAGCAGTTAGCGGCGCAGGCCGCTGCCTTTGAAAAAGAAGGCGGTTTTACCGAACGCCTATACCGCGTCAGGACTGCCAAAAGAGGTAAACCATGACCACCGACACCACAGAACGCGGCCTTGAAGACCTGATCTGTATCGCCATGACCGGCAGGGCATCCATCGTACCGTTGCCAGTTGAAGGGACGCATTTTCCACCGGAATCATACGGCGGAACCGGTTGGCTGCTTGGTGATGCCCGTGATTATGATCGGGAATATTGCGTTGATCTGGTCTACCTGCGGGACTTCCTGAAGGCAACCCAGCCGGAAATTGCCGTTGCCCTGGATCTGGGCAGCGACACTCCGGTGCGCCGTCGCTTCCTTGCCCGACTGGAGAAGGAATGCGCCAATCGCGGGGTGATTGACCTGCTGCGTAATGGCCTGAAGCATGAGAAGCATTCCATTGATCTCTTCTACGGCACCCCAACCCCAGGTAACGACAAGGCAGCCCTCCAGTACGCTGCCAACAGGTTCAGTGTTACCCGCCAGCTCCGCTACAGCCGTGACGAAACCCGCCGGGCACTGGATCTGGGGCTATTCATCAACGGCCTCCCCATTGCAACGTTTGAGCTGAAAAACAGCCTGACCAGGCAGACGGTGGAGGATGCTGTCGAGCAGTACCGCCGCGACCGTGACCCAAAGGAGCGGTTGTTCAACTTTGGCCGCTGTATCGTCCATTTTGCCGTGGATGACTGCGAAGTGCGGATCTGCTCAGAGCTGAAGGGCAAGGGATCGTGGTTTCTGCCGTTTAACAAGGGCTGGAATGATGGGGCTGGCAATCCGCCTAATCCCAACGGACTCAAGACTGATTATCTCTGGAAAGAGATTCTGACCCCACAGGGGATCACGAACATTATCGAAAATTACGCCCAGATTGTGGAAGAGATCCATCCCAAGAGCCGCAAGAAGATCCGTAGACAGGTGTTCCCTCGCTATCATCAACTGGATCTGGTGCGGCGGTTGCTGGATAACGCACGGCAAAACGGTGCAGGAAAGCGGTATCTGATCCAGCATTCGGCAGGCAGCGGCAAATCCAACTCCATTGCCTGGCTGGCCCATCAGCTTATTGGACTACGCAAGGATGATAAACAGATCTTCGATTCGGTCATTGTTATAACCGACCGGCGTATCCTGGATGACCAGATCAAGAATACCATCAAAGGCTTTATGCAGGTGGGTTCAACCGTGGGGCATGCCGAGAAATCCGGTGACCTGCGTACTTTCATCGAAGGCGGCAAGAAAATCATCATCAGTACAGTGCAGAAGTTCCCTTACATTCTGGATGAAATCGGCGATGAGCACCGGGGCAGGAACTTTGCCATTATTATTGACGAAGCCCACTCCAGCCAGGGGGGTAAAACCTCCGGTGCGCTGAATGCGTCACTGAATGACCCGGAAGACGATATCAACGACGCTCTGGAAAAAAGAATGGCAGCAAGGAAGATGCTGACCAACGCCAGCTACTTTGCATTCACCGCCACCCCAAAGAACAAGACTCTGGAGATGTTTGGCGAGCCATGCCCCGGCGAAGATGGAAAAGTAAAGCATCGGCCGTTTCATGGCTACAGCATGAAGCAGGCTATTCAGGAAGGATTTATTCTGGATGTGCTCAAGAGCTACACACCGGTCAGCAGTTATTACAAGCTGGTGAAGAAAGTTGAGGACGATCCTGAATTTGACAAGAACAAGGCCCAGAAAAAGCTGCGCCGGTATGTGGAAAGCCACGACCATGCCATCAAGCTGAAGGCAGAAATCATGGTGGACCACTTCCATGAGCAGGTAATCGCCAAGAACAAGATCGGCGGACTGGCTCGTGCTATGGTTGTCTGCAGTGGTGTCGAACGCGCCATCCAATATTTTTATGCCTTCAAGGAATACCTGCAGGAGTGCAAGAGCCCGCATCAGGCGATCATCGCTTTTTCCGGAGAGCACGAGTATCGGGGGAGCAAGGTAACCGAAGCATCGTTGAACGGGTTTCCGGGTAATGATATCGCTGACAAGATACAGGAAGATTCTTACCGTTTTCTGATCTGCGCCGACAAATTTCAGACCGGCTATGACGAACCGCTGTTGCACAGCATGTATGTTGACAAGCTGCTGTCCGGAATCAAGGCTGTGCAGACCCTGTCACGGCTCAATCGCTCTCATCCGAAGAAGCATGACGTCTTTGTACTGGATTTCACCAATGACACCGACACCATCAAAATGGCGTTTAATGACTATTACCGAACCACAGTACTGAGCGAGGAGACTGATCCGAACAAGCTGCACGATCTGAAGGCAGCCCTGGACGGTCGGCAGGTTTACACCAGCGCAGAGGTGGAGGCGTTTGTTGCGCTCTACCTGGAAGGGGCAGAGCGGGACAGGCTTGATCCGCTGCTGGATACCTGTGTAGCGGCATATCTGGAACAGCTTGATGAGGACGGGCAGGTAGATTTTAAAGGCAAGGGAAAGGCGTGCACCCGCATATACGACTTCCTGTCGTCTATACTTCCCTACAACAATGCAGAGTGGGAAAAACTCTCCATCTTTCTGACGTTTCTGGTGCCCAAGCTTCCAGCCCCAAAGGAAGAGGATCTCTCCAGGGGGATCATTGAGGCAATTGATATGGACAGCTATCGTTCGGAAAAGCAGGCAACAATGAAGATTCTGCTGGAAGATGATGATGCCGAAATCGAGCCGATTCCGGTGGGTGGCAGCGGCAGAAAACCGGAGCCGGATCTTGATCGCTTGAGCAACATCATCAAATCATTCAACGAGCAGTTCAGCACCCTGTTTACCGATGTGGACCGGGTATCAAAACGGATACAGGAAGATATCGCCCCCAAGGTGGCCGCTGACCAGGCATACCGGAACGCCAGACAGAACACTCCGAACACTGCCCGGCTTGAGCACGATAAGGCGCTGACGCGGGTCATGCTGACTTTGCTGAAGGATGACACCGAGGC
>CAXNJF010000312.1:0-3151 GCA_964202585.1 Trichlorobacter sp.
ACCGTCTTTGGCGGATTGATCCAGACGGCTTCTGGCAACTGCTTGTGTTTTGGCTCTTTAGCTACAAATCGTTCAGGATGCAGTTCATATGCTCTGGTCAATATGGACTGTCTATCAGTAATCACTTTATATGCCCTGCCGTGTTGTACCACAGTTGGTGACAACAAGCTGATACCTGTGTGTTTATGTTCACTGTTGTACCAGGTGAAGAATGCTCGACAGAACGCCCGTGCGTATTCGATACAGCCAAAGCGCTCCGGAAAGTCTGGACGATACTTCAATGTTTTGAACTGCGCCTCCGAGCACGGGGTTTCGTCGCTTGCATAAAAGAGTGGTGTCCATAAAAGAGCGTGGGAAGCTAATCAGAAAATGTTTTGTATTTTCTTCCCGCCGGTCTTAAAAATCCGCACCACTCTCATTATTGGCGGAACAGGTCATGCTTCAAAATACAGGTTGATACGCCAGCAGTCACCCTGGCTGCTGCTGGTTATATGACTGGTATAACTGCGGATCAGGTATCCTGCCAGGCGTGCCAACGCCCTGTCGTCAGTCACTAAATCCTTTGCTGCCGGGCGTTGTTCCGGGAATTCAGGCAGGGTCCCCTGGAACACTATATCAATCCCCAGATCAAAATTATCGAATGAGAAGCAGACTTCAAAAGGCTCCTGGCATGCCCCCGTGGTTGAAATCAGCTCCAGCAGTTCATTCAAGGCTGCTGCAGCCTTGAAAAGGACCTCGAGATCTATTCCCCAGGTCGCGACCTGACGGTCCATGAAACTGAATATCTCACCGGATGAATCCCTGCCGGGGGCCAGCATCAGGATTTCAGAGCGTGAAACCGCACTTCTGGCTTCCTGTTCCAGCCCGAACAACTTGATCGCCTGCTCCCTTAACCTGTATTTCTGAACCTTTCCGCTTGCCGTAGTGGGGTAGCTGTCCACAACCGCTACGTAGCGAGGCACCTTGTGGTGGGCGATACTGTTTTTACAGTACTCAACAATCTGGTCGGCATCCAGTTGCACGCCATCACGGATCTGCACAAAGGCAGCCACCTCCTCGCCGTAAAAGGTGCTCGGTACACCAATCACCTGAACATCCTTTACAGCCTGATGGCTGAACAGGAATTCCTCTATTTCCCGTGGATAGATATTTTCCCCGGCACGGATGATCATATCCTTGGCCCTGCCGGTAATGCGGAGATAGCCGCTGCTGTCCATGGAAGCCAGGTCTCCGCTGTGGAACCAGCCATCCTGGTCAATTGCCTGCGCTGTTGCTTCGGGCATTTTGAAATAGCCCTGCATGACATTATAGCCTCTGCAGCACAGTTCACCCTGGGTACCAGCCGGTACTGCCTCGCCAGTACGGGGGTTTGTGATCTCTACCTCCACACCGGGCAGCGGCGTCCCGACCGTCGAGGATCGAAGCTCTAGCGGCAGATCCCGTCTGGTCATGGTGATCAGAGGAGATGTCTCGGTAAGCCCGTAAGCAATGCAGAGATCCCGTATCCCCAGGGTTGACGTGACGGATCGCATCACCTCCAGCGGACAGGGCGAGCCACCCATGATGCCGCTGCGCAGGGATGATGTGTCATAGCTTCCTTTTCTGAACTCCTCCAACTCTGCAATGAACATGGCCGGAACACCATGCAGCAGTGTGCACTTGACAGCCTCGACAGCAGCAAGAACCGCTGCCGGGCGGAAAGTTTCAAGAGGTACCATTGTCGCGCCGCTTGCAGCACAGAGCAGTATGCCCAGCACTGATCCAAAACAGTGGAAAAACGGCACAGGGATGCAGAGCCGGTCATCCGGCATCATTCCCAGAACGGCTGAAACGTCGCGCACATTGCCGAGCAGGTTTGCATGGCTGAGCATAACCCCTTTGGGGAAACCGGTGGTGCCCGAGGTGTATTGAATCATGGCTGTATCGTCAGGCTTGATTGCGGTCTGCGTCTCTTCTGCCTCGGAGTCCCCCAGTGACAAAAACTGATCCCAACTCGGCAGACCTGACTCTGTTACGTTATCCATCAGCACTATCCGTCGCAAATCAGGCAGGGCAGCCAGCCTTATATCTCCTTCAGAAGGCATGCTGATTTCAGGACAGAGTTCACGCAGGATTGCAAGGTACTCCCCTGGCTGCCGGACACCACTTGCCATGAAGAGAGCAACAGATTCAGACTGTTTGAGGAGATATTCAAGCTCGAAGGCCCGATAACCGGTATTTACGGTAACCAGTACAACCCCTTGCAGGGCGCATCCAAACTGCAGGTATATCCATTCCGGCAGATTGTTTGCCCATACTGCCAGGCGTTCACCCGGTGCGATTCCAATGGCGGCAAGTCCCCGGGCAACACGTTGTGCGGTACGCAGCAGTTCCCCGTATGTGACACTGAGACCGAGGTCATGATAGCGTACTGCCGTATGGTCGGGATACCGTTCTGCCCGGTCTGTCAGAAGTTCGGCAATGGTGGCAGGTATTGGCGGTCTCACCCCTTCAAAGCCTCCTCCTGTGTGTCGTAGATCTGGATGTCAGATTGCAGGTCCGCAAGGGTGAAGATCTTCCGCACGTTTGCATTCACGCCGTAGCAGCCGATTTTGCCGGAAAGATCCTGTATCCTGTAGGCCGCCTCAAACAGGACCCGCAGACCTGCGCTGCTGATGTAATCCAGAGCTGAGCAGTCAAGCAAAAGCTGTGTGTCCCCCCGCTCTATGACCGCCATGATCTTTTCCCTGACCTGGGGGGAGGTTGCTGCGTCCATACGGCCTTTCAGGTCAAGGATCAGCCGGTCATTCTTTTTCACTTCAAAGATATCCATTGGTTACTCTCCTTTTATCCTTAAAACGACAGTTACTCACGCGGAGCCGGTTGAGTAGGGAGCAGTATCCTGCTCCCCCTCTTCAAACCGTACGTGCGGATTTCCCGCATACGGCTTACAGACAGTCTTCTTGCAACAGGCGGTAACGAGGAGTTGTAGACGGTGCGTTTACAGGTAGACCAGACCATAGCGTTTCAGTCCGGCATACAGGCTTTCGCCTTCCCTGAAGGGTTTGCTCCGTCGTTGGCTCCGGTTGTTCAGAAATCGTTGAAAGCGTGTTCTGGTGTAGTGGTTCACGTCTCGAAATACTTTCCGGGGATACCCGTAGTCGAAGTAGTT
>CAXNJF010000313.1:0-3147 GCA_964202585.1 Trichlorobacter sp.
TGCAGCGCCGGTCAGGTAGCCCAAACGCAGGCCGGGAATGGCGTACAGCTTGGTCAAAGAGGTGAGTATCAGGATATTTTCAGGTCGGTTCTGCTGCAGGCTCTGGCTGCCATCGGTAAAGCCGATGAACGACTCATCCACCACAAACAGGGTGGCTGGATGTTTCAAGGCGATTTTACGCAGGGCTTCAGCATCAAAGGTACGACCGGTGGGATTATTAGGCTGCCCCAGCAGCACAAGCTGGGCTGGTTTCAAAAATGGCACAAGGCGGGTTGGATCAAGGGTGAAGCAGTTCTCCGATGAAAGCGGCATCTGCTCAATGGCCAGGCCAGAGAGCCGGGCCGGTTCCTCATAATCCGCATAGCTGGGCACCGCTAACAACAGCGAGGAACAGACCAGCGCCCGTGGCAGTAGGTGCAGCAGTTCAGTGGCGCCGTTACCCACCAGAATCTGATCAGCTGAAATCCGGTGCAGGGTTGCCAAGGCATCAACCAGCTCAGTTGCATCCGGGTCTGGATAATGGATCAGGTCACTGATCCGGCTTTCAATCAGCGGGCGCAACCAGTCCGGCGGCCCCAGCGGGTTGATGTTGGCGGAGAAGTCCAGCAGCTCTACTTGCGGCAAGTCTGCTGCCTGACTTAAGGCACGCAGATTGCCTCCGTGGCTATGTCGTACCGGCTGCCGGTTCTGGTTGGTCATGTCAAGGCAGGATAAGCAAACAGGTTATACTGAAGCGGCGAGCTGTTTTTTCAGATTATATACAACACCTGCATTTGCCAGGGCGATGGTAGCATAACGAGACAGCATAACGAGAAATTCCAGGTGGTCGTTGTGAAATGCCTCTCCCCTGACACCACCTGAAACGGTTAAAACTCCGGCAACGCGATTCTGTACCCGCAACGGGACTGAAAGAATGCTGGGGCTGGCCAGCATAACCCCATCTGGATCCTCTTCCCTGATCGCATCAACAAACCCTTCGTCGGAGGTATCACAAATAATTATCGGCTTGCCATCCTCCGCTACCTTACCCGAAATACCCGCGCCAAAGGCAAGGCTGAACTGCTGGGTATACAGGGAATCAAGGCCGGTACAAACCTTTGCACTCAGATTTGCACCTCCCTTGTCAAGCAACAGGATATACCCGCGCTGTGCATGCAGATGTTCTGTGGCAAGCTCAATCAGCTTTTTCAGGATATCCGGTACATTACAGGAGGACATCAACTCTGCACTGACCTGACTGGCCGATTTTATCATAGCCAGGGTTTCCTGCAGCCCGCTGTTCTTCCGTATCAACTCATGTACCAGGTGCTCTTTTTTGCGCAGGTGCTCCTGTTTTTCCAATGCCTTTTCAATCACATTATAGAGTACGGCTTCGTCGTCTATCGGCTTGATAATATAGTCATAAGCGCCTAATCGAAGCGCCTTGATAACATTGAACCCTGAATCGTTGGAGCTGAGGATGATAACATCAACCTCCGGACGGCGCTGTTTGAAAAGCTTCATCATGTTGAAGCAGCTCATGCCGGACAGCATCAGACCGGTAAGCACCAGATTAAAATCCTCCTCATCAAAAAGAGGCAATGCTTCTTCGGCTGAAGTGGTAACCGACACCAGGTACCCCTGAGCCTCGAGAATTTCAATAAGAAAAGAGTTGCTTGCAGAAGAATCATCAACAACAAGGATATTTGCCGGACGCGCCATATAAAATCTCCAACTCAGTTCTTTTGTAGATAGAATCTGGATAGTACGGCATGAACTGCCAAAAAACAACCGCAACCTTCTGAGTAAATTCTTGACAGCCAGCTCCTTTCTTGGCATCTGTTACAGACATTTCAAACACCGAATGGAAGCGAGGAAGAGGGGTGCAAGGCCCCCGCTGCCCCGCAGCCGTAAAGGGAACGAAAGCCCAACGTGCTTTGCACGTACAACCACTGGGATTAAACCTGGGAAGGTGGGCAAGTAGGTCGCCCTGAGCCGGAACACCGCTCCATTCGCACGCTTCGGGGGAGGCATCTCATGTATCAGCAGCAGCAATCCGCGTCGGAAATTTCTTCAGCTTCCAGCAGCACATACAATTTACCCAACAGGTTACGGTAGTCAGACCATGGTTCAGCCGCTACCCGCCACCATGCAGGCGGTCTCCGTACGCGAGATCGGCTCATTTCAGTTTGATCGCCGTCCGGTTCCCCAACCGGGACCGGGTGAGGTGCTGCTGCGGGTCACGGTTGCCGGTCTCTGCCGCACTGATCTGAAGATCATTCAGGTCGGGCATCGGGATCTGGTGCTGCCCTGCGTCCCCGGTGAAGAGGTGGTGGGTGAGGTGGTGGCCCTTGGGCCACTGGCTGATGTAACTCTTTTACATCAGCGGTGTTACGTGTATCCCGGCGAATGGTGCGGTATCTGTCCGGCCTGCCGGGCAGGCGCTGAAAACCTCTGCCGTTCGATGCGGATCATGGGGTTCCACCGCGATGGTGGTTTTGCAGACTACGTGGTTGCCCCGATCAAGAGCCTGATTCCGTTGCCGGAAGGATTGAGCGATGAGCAGGCGGTCTTTGCCGAACCGCTCTCCTGTTGCCTGAATGCACTGGAACTGGCCCGGCTGGCCCCTTTTGAGACCATTGCCATCTGGGGCGGCGGTCCGGCAGGACAACTGCTGGCCCGCGCTGCATCCGCCTATGATGCCCTGCCCACCGTGATTGAACCGGATCTGGGCAGGCGGGAACTGTCCAATGGAGTGGCTGAGCCTCCTGACCAGCTGTTTGATGTCTGCGTGGTTGCGGTGGGTAATAACAGCGCCTATCAGCAGGCCCTTGCCCAGCTGGCGCCCCGTGGCAGGCTGGTGGCCTTTTCCGGCCTTTCAAAAGAAACCCCTGCTATCACTACTGATTTTAACCAACTACACTACCTGGAACAGACAGTGGTGGGGGCCTACGGCTGCTGTTACCGCCACGGCAGACAGGCCATCGCCCTGTTGCAGTCCGGCAAGCTGGTGGTCAATGATCTGATCAGCCACCGGATGCCGCTGTCACGACTGGCTGAAGCCCTTGAGCTGGTGGCCAGCCGCCAGTGCATGAAGATTCACCTCTACCCGGAGGCTTGCAGACCATGACCCCTGAGCAGTTTGGCGCACAGATCCAGTTACTGATT
>CAXNJF010000314.1:0-3136 GCA_964202585.1 Trichlorobacter sp.
TATTATCCTGCCGATCAGGCCAGACGGTAATCCGGATAACGCACCACTGCTGCTGCTGGATCTTGAAGCTGATCTGCAGCAGTTTTTCACCAGCCGGCTGGAATCGCATCTGGACAGCTTGCTGGGCAAAACCGGCGAAGTGCTGCTGGCTGATAACGAAAAAACATTTTTAGCGCGCCCCAAACATCCCATGCCGGACAACAGAATGCCGGTTTCCGCTGATATAAAAAAGCGTTCTCAGGCCATGCTCCTGGCTCTGAATGGAAGTGAAGGGACTACTGCCGGTAACGACTACAGAGATATACCGGTTTTGGCTGCCTATCGTCATATACAACTCACCCCGGAGGTGAGCTGGGGGATGGTGGTCAAGCAGGACCAACAGGAAATTTTCGCCCCTCTGCAGCGTCAAAAAAAGGTCTACTGGGGGATCTCCCTGCTGGGGATCTGTCTGACCCTTGTTTTTGCACTGCTGTTGGCAAGCCGGTTGACAAAGCCATTGCGGACTATGGTTGCAACAGCAAGCACTATTCAGGAAGGTGATCTGACTGCGCGGGCTGACGATACCTGCGGTGGTGAAGTGGCAACCCTGGCCCGGGCCTTTAACAGTATGCTCAATAAGCTACAAGACTGGCACGCTGAGCTGGATTTCCGGGTCCGCCAGCGTACTGAACAGCTGGTAGCGACTAACCAGGATCTGCAAACAGAAATCGGCGAACGGACCAAGGCAGAAGAAGCGTTGCATGAAAAAACCCTGCTGTTGGAAGAGGAAATCTCGGAGCGTCAGAAGGTTCAGGAGGCACTGGAACTTGCCAAGCGGACAGCTGAGTCGGCGAACCGGGCCAAGAGTGAATTTCTGGCTAACATGAGCCATGAGATTCGCACCCCGATGAACGGCATCATCGGTATGAGCCAACTGTTGGCTTACAGTGAGTTGGACGAGGAACAGAAGGAGTTTCTTGCGGCAATTACTACGTCAAGCAATAACCTGTTGAACCTGATTAACGACATACTGGACCTTTCCAAGATTGAGGCGGAAAAACTTGACCTTACCCTGGACAGCTTCAGCCTGAGAAACTGCCTGACTGAGCTGCTGACAACGCAGAAAACGGTTATCTTTAACAAGGGGCTCACCTGCAGCATCAACATACCGGCAAGCGTACCCGATGCCCTGCTGGGAGATCAGCTGCGGATCAAACAGATCCTGCTGAACCTGCTGGGCAATGCCATCAAGTTCACGGCACAGGGCTCCATCACCATCTCGGTCTCAGCTGTTGAGCATCGTGGTTCCAGTGTGCTGCTGGATATCGCGGTACAGGATACCGGTATCGGCATACCGGAAGCGGCACAGGAGCTTGTCTTTGAGTCATTTACCCAGGCAGACGGTTCCACCACCAGACAGTTTGGCGGCACCGGACTGGGGTTGACCATCTGCAGACGTTTGGCAGAACTGATGGGGGGCAGTATCCGTCTGGAAAGCCGGGAGGGGGTGGGCAGTACGTTCTGTCTGCGGCTTCCCCTGCCGCTGGCATCGGTCTGCAAGGACGCAGAGCGTCAGAACGATGAGACAGTTTTGTCCTGGAACGGGCCGCCGCTAAAGATCCTGTTGGCAGAGGATAACCTGGTAAACATCAGATATATAGAATCGTTAATGAAGAAAGCGGGACATCGGCTTGTGACGGTGCATAACGGCAAAGAGGCACTTGACCGCCTGAAGAGTGACCGCTTTGATCTGGTGTTGATGGATATCCAGATGCCGGTGATGAACGGTGACACCGCGCTGCAGCTGATTCGTGAGCGTGAGGCTGAAAGCGGAGCCCATCTGCCGGTGATTGCCCTGACAGCATATGCACTGAAAGGCGATAAAGAAAAATACCTGCAGATGGGCTTTGACGGTTATCTGCCCAAACCGTTTGAGATAAAAACCCTGCCGGCTGAAATATACCGGGTTTTGGGAACCAACCAATCGCTGGCCTGACCGCTACAGCCCCGAAATCTCCCGCTCCTTGGGGTACTCAACGACGATCTCATAGCTGAATTCTTTCTTCTCACCCGGCAGCAGTTTCAGTTTCCAGATTAGCGTACCATCATCTTTTTTCTCGGTCGGCAGGATGGTCGGCTCTTCAAGGCTGACTTTAATCTCGTTGTCCCCTGCCAAAGGCAGTTGATCCTTGATTGAGACCGTTTGAGCCTCCTTGCGGAAGTTTTGCACGTCCACCTTGTAACGATACCCCATCCGGTTCTTGCCAAACAGGCCGGCTTCCTTATGTTGCTTCAGTTCGACCCGCTTGACCGTAATCTGGTCGTCACTGCCAAAGGGAAGCATAAATTTCTCACCAGAGGCCACCAGTTTCATATCTGAACTGCCAACAAAAGTGTTACCGCTGAAGATTTTGACCGTACCTGGCAGTAACGGCCAGCCTGCCCGATTCACCAGCTCGGCAGTCAGGTAGACGGTTGACGACAGTTTTGGTACGGTGACATATTCTGTTGTTACCGGCAGTTTTTCCAGCGCGATTACCGTGCTGTGGCGGGTATTATCCGAGGGGATATCGACAGGCTTGGGAATCCTGAACAGGATCGAAGTGCCTTCAGCAGCAACCTGGGCGGTCTGGAAGGCAACCGGTGCAGGAGCCTCTTCAGCCATAACCACATCGGCCATGCTCTCGGGGATCGCAGATCGCGCCGCTTTTTTATACATCCGGGGAGCCGGGGCAGGTACGGCTGCCGCAGGCATCGGCCGGAAGAACGATACACGCCAGGGATACAGGGCAGGCGGAGCGCCGCCACTGGCTGGACGGGCCGTGGAAAGGGACAGGTTGACGTTGTTCCAGTCTTCGCCGGTCTGTTGTTTTACCAATGCCCGATAGGTCAGTTCAGCAGTACCTTCGGCACTGAGACGGACATCATAAAAAGGCTCCCAGGTGGCCTGGCTGACCACACCGGACAGGTCAAGGGTCAGTCGGCCTTCTTTGGTGGTTTCTACGGCCACCTCCACCAGCTTTGTCTCTTTGCGTGATGAGCCGGTAGCCTCATTTTTCTGGCGTTTCAGCGCATCCATCTTCTCTTTGATCTGTTGTTTTTCAACCTCAATATCCCGGCCCTGTTCCTCAACTCTGGTCATGCCGTTGCCCACAAA
>CAXNJF010000315.1:0-3125 GCA_964202585.1 Trichlorobacter sp.
TGGGAGTTCTGGTCCGCTCCGGACGGTACTTTCATTTACAACTCCCCCTCATGTAAAAGAATTACCGGTTACGAACCGGAGCTGTTTCAAAAGGATGCAGAACTTTATCAACGGATCATCCATCCTGATGACCGTGACATTTATGCGGTTCACCATCAGCATTTTAGAGAAAAACAACGGGAAGATGAGGTTGATTTCCGAATCATCAGGGCTGATGGTGAGCTGCGCTGGATCGCCCATGTCTGCCTGCCGGTGTATGACAGTCAGGGTGTTCTGCTGGGCACCAGGGGCAGCAACCGTGATATTACCGAGCGGATGGTGAGTCATCAGGAACTGATACGATCCAAAGAGATGGCTGAAGCAGCCAACCGTGCCAAGAGTGAGTTTCTGGCCAACATGAGCCATGAGATCCGTACCCCGATGAACGGTATTATCGGCATGTCACAACTATTGCGGATGGGCAGCCTGGATGCTGAACAACAAGAGTATCTTGAAGGACTGGAGCTTTCTTGTGGACACCTGTTATTTCTGATCAATGACATCCTTGATCTCGCAAGGATTGAGGCGGGCAAGCTGACCCTTGAACATGAACTTTTTGCTATCGGACAGACCATTGATGAGGTTCTGCGGACTCAGAAATACCTGCTGAAAAGCAAAGGGCTCTCCTGTCAGGTACATTTGCCGGCTGATCTGCCTGTTGTCATGCGGGGGGATGTGCTGCGCTTCAAACAGATTCTGCTGAATCTGCTGACAAATGCGATCAAGTTTACCCGTCAGGGCACGCTTGACATTACGGTCTCCCTTCAGGAACGGGATGCATCCGGTTTTATTCTGTTGCTTGATTTTCAGGATACCGGCATCGGTATGAGTCCTGAGACGCTGCAAATGATTTTTTCTCCCTTTGTTCAGGCTGACGGCTCGTATACCCGTGAGTTTGGAGGCTCAGGACTGGGGCTGGCAATCTGTAAACGGTTGACCGAACTGATGGGGGGCCGTGTCTGGGCAGAAAGCGTGGAAGGGGCAGGCAGTACCTTCCATCTGGCCCTGCCGTTTGTCATGGCCAATCCTGATGAGAATCTCAGCAGCCAGTTTTCTTCTGCAGAGATCTGTGATTGGCATGAAGAACCATTACGGATACTGGTGGCAGAGGATAATCTGATCAGCAGTAACCTGGCGACGCAGATGCTGCAGAAAATGGGACATACGGTGAGAACTGCCGCTGATGGCAAGGGGGCGTTTGAAGCATGGCTGCGTGGCGGGTTTGACCTGATCCTGATGGATATCCGGATGCCGGTGATGGATGGTATTGCAACCATCAGGGCGATCCGCGAGCGTGAGTCCGCTCACGGTTGCCATATCCCGGTGCTGGCTGTGACTGCCCATGCCTTGGCAGGGGATCGTGAAAAACTGTTGAATCTTGGATTTGACGGCTATGTTGCAAAACCGTTCTTTACCAATGAATTGGGTACTGAGATTCATCGCTGCATGAAAACGATTAAGCAGAAAAGGACATGAAATAGTATCTTGTGTAGACATAATGGTTGTCAGTTGCCAAGCAGAGCCTTAAAGGCAAAAAGACCTGCCATCCTTGCAAACGTGGGTTATGCTGTAGAGAAGCAACTCACTACGGCTCAGAGCCACAACCAAGGAGGCAGGTCATGACTAAATCTATCACATTTGTTGGTTTGGACGTTCACAAAAATTCTATCGCTGTAGCCCTTGCCGATGCGGGTCGTAATGCCGAAGTACGAAATTACGGCATCATTGGTGGCACTCTTGACGATGTTGATAGATTGATAAAAAAGCTTTCTGCTTCCGGGAAAGAGCTTCACTTTGTCTATGAAGCAGGTCCCTGTGGTTACGACATATTTCGTTCTTTGACAGCAAAAGGTTTCGACTGTGCGGTTTGTTCACCTGCCCATGTGCCCAAGAGTCCGGCTGACCGTATCAAGACGGATCGTCGCGATGCCATGATGCTGGCCCGCCTTCATCGTGCTGGTGAACTGACCTACGTGTTTGTTCCCCGTGCTGATGACGAAGCGATGCGAGATCTTACCCGCTCCAGGGAAGATGGTATCAAAGCTCAACGTGTAGCCAGGCAACAGCTGGGTGCCATGCTGCTTCGGCTGGGTTACAAATATCCCGGCAAGAACTGGTCAAAAGCACACTTTAAGTGGCTCGCGGACCAGAAGATGCCGACAGAAGAGCAGCAGGTGGTATTTCAGGAATACATCAACGCCATAAATGAAACGACTGCTCGCGTTGAACGACTTACCAAACACATTGAAGCGCTGGTTCCCAAATGGCGTATGTCTCCTGTAGTAATGGCTCTACATGCTCTCCGTGGAGTTTCTCTTATCGTGGCATCTACCATGATAGCAGAACTTGGCGATCTGACCAGGTTCGAACACCCGAAAAAGCTCATGGCGTTTCTGGGTCTTGTGCCATCGGAACATTCAAGCGGCGATAAGAAACAACGTGGTAAAATAACCAAAACCGGCAATGGTCATGCTCGAAGAGTACTTGTTGAAGCAGCTCAAACGTACAGTCACCAGGCACGGGTTACAAGCCGCCTGCTTAAACGCCAGGAAGGCTTGACAAAAGAGGTCATAGACATTGCCTGGGAGTGTCAGACGCGACTGTGTGCCCGATTCCGTAAATTGATGGCAAAGGGTAAAAACCGGAATACTGTTGTTACTGCCATAGCCCGAGAGCTCGCAGCCTTCATGTGGGACATAGCAAACAAAACGCCAATAGCAGCCTGAAAACCAGTTTTTAAAGAACGTAAAAGGACCAGCATGAAACAGTGACACAATATCCAGAGTATATGCGGGCTCAGAACCACGTGAGGAGAATCCTCGTCCACCCTATGGGATAAGATTTAGCGAACTCCCGCTTGTAGACAGAGGCAGCTCCGCGATGAAGACAGGTCTTGCGGTATCCAACCCGCGAATATCAGAACGATCAAACGTCGCAACACAGGTTCTGGCCTGGCATATACTCTGGAAATAATGAAACAGCATAGCCACTTAAAAAAGAGGACCGAGAAACTTTTTTCTGCTTGACAACTGACAACCATATCAGGGTGGGCAGGTATTTTGCCCACCAAACCGCGTGTGCAAACG
>CAXNJF010000316.1:0-3123 GCA_964202585.1 Trichlorobacter sp.
GTACCGTAGATACCCATGTAACCCGTTTGCGCAACAAGCTGGGAGATGCCGGCGAGATGATCAAGACCGTCCGTGGCTTTGGCTACAAACTGGAGGAATAACCCATGTCATTTCGCTGGAAACTTTTTTTATCTTATATTCTGCTTGCACTAATCATTGCAGGCGGAGGGTTTGGCTATGTCAACCACCTGCTGGAACAGCGCCTGCTGGAGGAAAGCCGCTCCAGCCTGCAGCAACAGGCTCAGCTGGCCAAAGTGCTGTCTGACCACCAGAAGCAGCTTACACCCCAGGCGCTGGCCCAGAAACTGGGGGCTGATATCAAGGCACGGGTTACGCTGATTGCAGCTGATGGCCGGGTAGCGGGTGATTCTGACGTTCGCCAGGACCAGATCTCCGGTCTTGAGAACCACCTGAAACGCTCCGAGGTGCAACAGGCCCTGAAAGAGGGAAGTGGCTGGTCTATCCGCTATTCGGACACACTGCGCACGACCATGCTGTATGTGGCAGTGCCCTTGGCAAACAGCCAGGCAGCGGTACTCCGTCTGGCACTTCCGCTTGAATCCTTTGATGCCGCAAAACGTACCCTGCACAAGCTGCTGGGGGGAGCCGTAATCCTGCTGCTGGCCATCTCACTCGTACTCAGTATCGTCCTTTCAAAGATCACGGCAAAACCATTACGGGAGATAGCCGATGCCGCAGCCAGAATCGGGGTTGGTGAACGCGGTGTCAGGATTCCCACCGGCAATGGAAAAGAGATTGACTACCTGGCCAAAGTGCTGAATGAAATGGCAGCCCGGATCGAAGAGCAGATGCACCGGCTGACGTCTGAACAACAGCGGTTGTCAGCCATCCTGCGCGGGATGGGTGAAGGGGTGATGGTAACCGATACCAAGGGAAATATCATCCTGGTCAACCCGGCCTTCCGCAAGCAGTTCGGTCTGCCGGGGGAAGTGGAAGGACATCCGCTGGTGGAGGTCTGCCGCCATCCCGATCTGTTGCACGCCTTTGAGGAACAGCGGGAAACCGGAGACGAAGTGACCTGCGAGATCACCATACCGGTTACCAACCTGGTGCTCATGGCCCACTGGGTGCCGCTTTCCAGAGATAACGGCAACCGTGGCACCGTGGCAGTATTCCATGATATCAGCGACCTGAAACGGGTGGAAACCATGCGGCGGGACTTTGTAGCCAATGTCTCCCATGAACTACGCACCCCGGTAGCGGTAATCAAGGGCTATGGCGAGACCCTGCTGGATGGCGCCCTGAATGAATCGCCTGAACGCTCTCGCCGCTTTGTGGAAATCATGGTCAGCCATGCCGAACGGTTGACCAGCCTGATCAATGACATTTTGACCCTTTCCAAACTTGAATCAAAGGATGCCAGTCTGACCTTGCATCCCCTGGAACTGTGCGGTACGGTACGCAAGGCTCAGATGCTGATGGAGGACCACGCCCGCACCAAAGGGATCCGGCTTGCGGCTGACTGCCCGGAGGATCTTCCCAAGGTTATGGCTGATCAGGGCCAGCTGGAACAGGTACTGCTGAACCTGCTGGACAATGCCATCAAGTACACCCAGGATGGCGGTGATGTCAGTGTCTGCGCCAGGCAGTCAGGAGAACGGCTACAGATCAGCGTCAGCGACACCGGTATCGGTATCCCCTCCAAGGATCTGCCCCGCATCTTTGAACGCTTCTACCGGGCTGACG
Source organism: Trichlorobacter sp. (assembly GCA_964202585.1). Taxonomy (GTDB): domain Bacteria; phylum Desulfobacterota; class Desulfuromonadia; order Geobacterales; family Pseudopelobacteraceae; genus Trichlorobacter. The sequence continues at coordinate 1,708 of CAXNJF010000316.1, forward strand.
AAGGACGCAGCCGCCAGCAGGGCGGCACCGGACTGGGGCTGTCCATCGTTAAACATATTGTACAGCTGCATGGTGGCGAGATAACGGTTGCCAGTGTGGCAGGCAAGGGAAGTACTTTTACGGTACTGCTGCCGAAAGCCTGATACTGATTGAAATGATGCCAAACCGCTTGTAAGGAGACTGATGCATGTCCAAAGATCGTCTTGCCGCCATAGATATCGGTACCAACTCCATCCGCTGCATTGTGGTTGAATGTCTTGATGACGGCAGCTTCCAGATTCTTGACGATGAAAAGGACACAGTGCGGCTGGGGGAAGGGATTGCCGAAACCGGTGAGATATCGGCTGCTGCCGTGGCACGGGCCGAGGCAGCCCTGATCAGGATGCGCAAGCTGGTGACCGGCCTGAAGGTCAAGGCGATCGATGCGATCGCAACCAGCGCCATGCGTAAGGCCAAAAACGGTCCCCAACTGGTCAAGCGATTTTCTGAACTGCTGGGGAGCGAGATCAGTGTGATCTCCGGTGATAAGGAAGCGGCTTTGGCAGCTCAGTCGGCCCTGCGCAATTTCGATACCCAGGGGAAACGGTTTGGCGTCATTGATGTAGGCGGCGGCAGTGTAGAGTTGATTACGGCCCAGGGCGTTCATGTGGAAGAATTCTATTCCTTTGAGCTGGGGGCTGTGGTCATGACCGAGCGTTTCTTTACTGCAGACCCTGTCAGGGCAACTGACTATCGCAGGTTTCAGAAGCATATCCGGGAGACCATTAAAAAGCAGCTGGATGGCGACAAGCTGATTCTGCCGACCCTGATCGGATCAGGCGGCACCATTAACGCCATCGCCCAGATGGCGCTGCAGCTGCGCCGCAATCCGGTGGAAAGCGTCCACGGCCTTGAAGTACTCCGTTCCGAGGTGGTGCATCTGCTGGCCATGCTCCAGCGGCGTGATCTCAAGGAACGGCGAAACATACCGGGACTTTCGCCCGACCGGGCTGACATCATCGTGGCTGGCGTCAGCCTGGTGGACAGCCTGATGGAGCTGTTTTCAGCCAACACCCTGCTGGTCAACAGCCATGGTATCCGTGAAGGGATGATTCTGGAAGCGATCAAACGGCGCGGCATGGGACCGGAGGCGCAGGCTCCCCGCTCATGGCGGGAATCAGTAATAAGTTTCGGGCAGTCCTGCCAGATGGATGACCTGCATTCCCTGCAGGTAGCCACCCTTTCGCTGGCTTTATTTGACCAGCTGGCTGAAGGCTATGCCCTGAAAAAACGTGAGCGGATGCTGCTTGAAGCTGCCGCTCTCCTGCACGACATCGGCTACTACATCAGCTACCACAGTCACCACAAGCATTCCTGCCACCTGATCCGGCACGCCGACCTTTTTGGCATTACCCCCCGTGAACGGGAAATGGTGGC
>CAXNJF010000317.1:0-3102 GCA_964202585.1 Trichlorobacter sp.
GTAAATGGCTGATCTACTTGCGGCTGGACGACACGAATGTTGAGAACCATCCGATCACTGACTACCGTACAACGCCGCCCACCGTAACCTATACCCGCTATCCGGTGGCTGGCAGTCAGAACCCGAAGGTCAGCCTCCATCTGATCTCAATAGAAGCCGGTCTGCAGCGGCAGACCATTCCTCTGCCGGCAGATGTCGAATACGTGCTGCCCCTTTTTACCTGGACACCGGATGGACTGGAAGCACAGTACATTACCGTAAACCGTGACCATACCGTGCTGAGACTGAATGGCTGGAACCCGGCCACCGGCGCAGGACGGACGATTATCAGCGAAACCGATCCCGCCTGGATCAACGAAGACCGGTATGCATTGCCGGTTTTTATCGGGGATGGCCAGCAGTTCCTCTGGCTTTCAGAGCGTGACGGTTTCATGCACCTTTACCTGTTCTCACGTCAGGGAGGCCTGATCCGGCAGTTGACCAGCGGGGCCTGGATGATCGATTCCAGCGCCTGGAACCTGATCACCGCCGGAAGGCCGGTACACACCAATCCAGCCGGGACACGGGCCTACTTCATCACCACCGCTGCTTCTCCCCTGGAACGCAGAATTCTCGGTCTGGATATCGCAACCGGCGCAATGGAACAGGTCACGCAGCAGCCCGGTTTCCATTCCTTCAGCCTTTCCGGAGACGGCAGTTACCTGGTGGACCAGTTCTCGGACGTTGGCACCCCGCCCACTATCATGGTCGTCAAGGCTGACCGGAGCAGCTCAACGTTGCTTGCCCAACGGTCCGGCCCTTCCTTGAAGCTGCCTGCAATCACCCGTGAGTTTGTGACCCTGAAGGCAGATGACGGCACCGACCTGTATGCCCAACTGGTGAAGCCGGAGAATTTTGATCCCCAGCGGAAATACCCGGTGGTGATTCACTGGTATGGTGGTCCTACCCTGCAGATGGTCTCAAACCGCTACGGCACCACCAATATCTTCAACATGATTGAGCGTGACGTCTTGTACACCCAGCAGGGGTATCTGGTCTGGCGGCTGGATAACCGGGGAAGCCTGGGGCGCGGTCATGCCTTTGAAACCCCCATCTTGGGACAGATGGGGCCGACCGCCCTGAAAGATCAGCTTGCAGGTGTGAACTATCTGCGTTCCCTGCCCTACGTTGACACAACAAGGATAGGCGCTGACGGCAAATCCTTCGGTGGATTCCTGACCCTCTACGCACTGATCAATGCGCCTGATGTTTTCCGCTGCGGAGTAGCTGTTGCAGGCCCCACCAACTGGGCCTGGTACGATACGATTTACACGGAACGGTTCATGCGCACTCCGGTTCAGAATCCTGCGGGCTATGCTGCCACCAACCTGATTTCCGTTGCGTCAAAGATCAAGGCCAGGCCGCTGCTGGTGCACGGACTGGCTGATACCAACGTGCATCTGGAAAACACGGTTAATTTTATTGCAGCTCTGGAGGCCGCTGACAAGCCGTTTGACTTTATCCCGCTGCCGAATACCGGCCATAGCATATCGGGTGACGCTCTCGCAGCAACCCTGGCAGCCAGTACTGATTATTTCAAGGCTTGTCTTGGGGCAAGCCAATGAAATTTTGTAGTTATCTGTTGGTTTTGATTCATGCAATCTGTGATTTGAGGGAAAGGATTACCCATGACAGCTGAGGCTTCATATCCGGTAGTACAGCGTTTGAAAGCAGACAAGCTGTTTGGCTCTGTTTCAAACGCCTTGCTGGCGCGTTTGCTTGGTTCGGTTGAAGAGGTCTCACTGGCATCGGGAGATACGCTGTATAAGCATGGCGACCCGTCTGGCTATCTGTATCTGATCCAGGATGGAACGGTTCAGCTGGTTACGCCGTCCGGCCGTGAAATCCTGCCGTTGGAAAAGCGTTGCGGTGAAGAAGCGGTGGTGATGAGCGGCTACGCCTGCACTGTCGTTGCCCGGACTGCGGTGCGAGCCCTGCGTATCCCCAAGGGAGCCCTTACCGAGCTTGCACAGGCTGTCCCTGCAGTTGCTTCCGGTGCAACACAGTCGCTGCTTTCTCTGCTGGGAGGTGAATCGATCAGTCTGCCTGCCAAACCGAAGGCAGCCAAGATATCAACCGTTCCCTATACTGAAATCATCGGCTGGATGCTGTTGATCGTCGTCCCGCCGATTCTGTTTTTCATCTGCAAGAGCAACGGATTTACCACCCAGGGATCCATTTTTTCAGCAATCCTGGCTGCAACGGTCATACTGTGGGTCTTTACGCTGGTTGATGAATTCATTCCGCCGATCATTGCCGTGGTGGCCGCATTGTTCATCGGTCTTGCGCCTGCCCATGTGGCACTGGCAGGATTTTCCTCCCCTGGCATGATGACGTTGGTCGGCGTCTTTGCGCTGTCCGCATCCATCGGATCATCAGGCTTAAGCTATCGTTTCATGCTCTGGCTGTTGTACAAGCTGCCGGATCGTCCGGTGTATCAGCAGTCGGCCATGCTGGCCGGTGGCTACCTGCTGTCGCCCATCACCCCTTCCGGCAACAGCCGGCTCTCACTGCTGATTCCGCTCTATCGTGACATGATGGAGGGGTTGCGTCTGCCCAAAGGGGGCAGTGGGGCAACCGCGTTGATGGCGGCCACCTTCTCCGGCGCGATGCTGTTTTCACCGATGCTCTCCACCAGCAAATCATCCAACATCACGGCGGTTAACCTGATGCCCCCTCAGATACAGGAGCAGTTTCTGGGGCTGTATTGGCTGGTGGCTGCCCTGGTGGCCGCTGTCGGGATCACTCTGTTTCATCTGGTGGCAACCCGCTGGTTGTTCACCGTAGAGCAACAGGCCCCGCTTCCCAAGGATCGGATTCTTGTGCAGCTTCAGCTGTTGGGACCGATGACCGGCGGTGAGCGGATCGCCCTGACCGGATTCATCTTCTTTCTGCTGGCTTGCGGTTCGGTAAGCTGGCACCATATTCAACCGGCCTGGATAGCCGGTTGTGTCTTGATTGGGCTGCTTGTCTCAGGCACCTTGGCAAAAAAGGCATTCCGTGATCAACTTGACTGACCGATGGTATTCTTCCTGCTGGGCATGGACGGCATTACCCGCATAC
>CAXNJF010000318.1:0-3090 GCA_964202585.1 Trichlorobacter sp.
GTAATCAGCACCGGGCAGTTGCAGATCAGTTCCTATCCCCAGCTGGCCTCAATGGCCAGCGAGGTCAAGAAAACCGCCAAGAAAGTCAAAGGATCATCGGTTGTGGTCAAGGCCCATGACGAAGCGATCAGTGTGGTCTTTGGCGGCCAGATCGAAGAGCAATAATCCAACACAAAGCACAAGGAGCAACAGCAATGGAAAAAGGCACCATGGTGTATAACTATCGCATTGAAGGTCCGGCCCCCTACGGTAAAGGGGCCTTGCTGATGGCAGAACATGCCCTGCTGGGCAAACGGTTTCTCCTTAAATCACTGACGTCCAATCTGTCAGTTGACTCATCCTCCTACCGCGAGCGTTTCTACAATGAAGCCAAGCTGCTGGCCGGAATGGTGCACCCCAACATCGTGCAGGCCACCGATTTTTTTGAGCATAATGGTGGTTTCTGGCTGGTGATGGAGTACTACAACGGTGCGGCCCTGGACCGGATGATCGAGCATAACGGCGCCTTCCCCCAGCATATCGCCCTGCATTACGGGGTGCGCCTGCTGCAGGGGCTTCATTTTGCCCATGAAAAAGGGATTGTGCATCGTGGTCTGAATACCTCTATCATTCTGGTGGACCGCAGCGGCGGGCTGAAAATCTCTGATTTCGGGGTGGCGCTGCTGAAATACGGTGAAGACCTGCAGGAGGTGGGGCAGGGCGGCGATGCCGCCTTCATGAGTCCCGAGCAGATTCTAAACCCCTTTACCGTTACCCCCCAGACCGACATCTACGCTGTCGGCCTGATCATGTACAACATGCTGGCCGGCAAACTGCCCTTTGATGAAGAGTCAACCCTTGAAACACTGTTGAACCAGTTTGACAGCACGATTCCAAATATCAGCAGCTTTGCACCGGATACCCATCCAGATCTGGCTGCCATTGTTCACAAGGCGCTGGAGAAAGATCCGGCCAAACGCTACCAGAGCTGCGCAGAGATGATGGCTGATCTGGAGGCCCATCGGATCTCACTGTTACCGAAAGCACCTGCCGAAGGTATTGCCGATTCCTGGCTGAAGCGGCGGCGCGGTCTGGTGATGTCCTCACTGATCGGAGCCATGTTACTGGCAAGCGGTGGCGGTTATTACTACAGCTGGATCAACTCCTACGATGTTGTGCTGAAGCTGCAGGGCTCCAACACCATCGGCGCAGAACTTGCTCCCAGTCTGGCAGAAGAGTTTTTGAAGAAAAACGGAGCGATCCGCACCCGGCGGGTACCGGGCAAGGATCACGAAGAGATGCTGGTGGAAGGGATTGTGGAGGGTCGCCGCAACCGGGCAGTGGAGATCAAGGCCCACGGTTCAACCACCGCATTTGAGGGGCTTGAATCAAACATCTGTGATATCGGCATGTCGTCACGCCGGGTCAAGGATGATGAGGTCAAAAAACTTGCCTCGCTGGGCAAGCTGACCGCCCGTGCCAACGAGCATGTGTTGGCCCTGGATGGTGTGGCGGTCATTGTGAACAGCGCCAACCCGGTTTCAACCCTGACCATGGAAGATACCCAGGGGCTCTTTACCGGCAAGATTCCCGAATGGTCAGCCCTGAGCACTGCTCCAAAAGCAGCCAAAGCCATGCCGGTGCATGTCTTTGCCAGGGATGACAAATCCGGCACCTACGACACCTTCAAGAGTCTGGTGCTGCATAAGGAAAAACTGAAAAAAGAGGCCAAGCGGTTTGAGGACAGCGTCCAGCTTTCACGGGATGTTTCCAATGACCCGAACGGGATCGGCTTCATCGGCCTGCCCTACGTCAAGTCGTCCAAAGCGGTGGCCATCAGCGGTGGCGCCCAGCCGATCCTGCCGACGCCGTTTACGGTTGCCACCGAAGATTACAGTCTGGCCCGCCGCCTGTATCTGTACACACCGGGCCAGCCAACCAACCCGAAGGTCAGGGACTTTGTCGAGTTTGCCTTGTCTCCGGAAGGGCAGGCTATTGTGGAAAAAACCGGCTTTGTGCCGCTCTTTGTCAGACGGGGCAACTCTTCTATAGCTGGTAATGCCCCTGATCGTTACCGGCAGCTGGCAAGCGGTGCAGAACGGCTTTCCCTCAACTTCAAGTTTGCTTCCGATGGCCAGCTTGACAACAAAGGCTATCGTGACCTCGACCGTGTCGTACGCTCCTTGTCATCCAAAGATATGCAGGGACGTCAGCTGCTGCTGTTCGGTTTTACGGATGCCTCGACTGATGCGGCCACCAGTCTGGCGCTTTCAAACCAGCGGGTGGGACAGGTTGCCCAGGAGTTACGCTCACGGGGTGTCATGGTCGCCGCTGCAGAAGGGTTCGGTTCTGCCATGCCGGTGTCGGACAACAGTACCAAGGAAGGCAAGCAGCGTAACAACCGGGTTGAGATCTGGCTGGCTCGCAACAATTGACAGAAGCTGCAGGTAAAGATCATGCCACGTCTGATTGCTGTACTGCTGCTCATAGTGCTGCAGATGCCGGCTATTCATCGCTGTCCTATCGGAGCCGCCTGCCGGTCCATGAACTGAAGGTTGACCAGTCCTTTGTACGACGTCTGCATCAGTCACATTCCGATGCCGCCCTTGTCAATGCGATTATCATGATGGGGCAGGAGCTTGGACTTTCCCTGATTGCAGAAGGGGTTGAAACCGGGTATCAAAAAGAGTATCTCATCAAACGGGGCTGTTCAACGATGCAGGGCTATCTGTTCAGCCACCCCCTTGCCGGAGATGAATTCGAACAGTTCAGTCGGCGTTTTATACGCTGAAAGGAGATGACCATGACCATGACCATGACGTACAACACTATCCAGATGGAAGGGCGCAAACGGATCGCTCTGGTGGCCCATGATCACAAAAAACGGGACCTGATTGAATGGGCCCGCTACAACCGCGCCATTCTGGTGGAACACGATCTGTATGCCACCGGCACGACCGGAACACTGCTGGCAGAGTCGCTTGATCTTCAGATTACGCGGCTGCAGAGCGGTCCGTTGGGGGGCGATCAGCAGATCGGGGCGATGATTGCCCAGGGGGAGATTGATTTTGTGATCTTTTTCTGGGATCCACTGGAGCCGCAGCCCCATGA
>CAXNJF010000319.1:0-3088 GCA_964202585.1 Trichlorobacter sp.
GTTCGCTCTTTTGTCTTAACTATGCTGGTATCTGCGGAGGCAATCCCCAGACACCGGGACATGATCTCCAGTGCGATATGCTCACACACAAGCAGGTCTGACCAGCGCTGGCCATGGGGGGTTGCTACAAGTGGAGAGAATTTAACCAGGAGATGCAGTAACTCTCCGTTACAATCGGCTGCCACGGAAAACTTGGGTTGTTCCCCTCCGGCTGAAGATCCAGCCGGATCACCGGCCAGCGCCTCGTCGACCAGACGGGGATACTCGGCCCGGCTTACCGGAATGCTGCTGCGCAGGCTTTGCAGGTGCCGGTCAAGGGCTTCGTCACCAATAATCAGGTTACCGGTTACGTCGTGACCCCTTCGAGCAAGGAAGACCAGGAGATCATCGTCCTGCCATGCCGAAAGACGATCAGGCAAACCCAACTCTGTATGGAACCGTTGAGCCAGTGCCCGACCAACAAACCCTTCCGGCCGCATGTCCTGAATAAACCAGGGCAGATGGGTATACAGGTGCGATGGCCAGACATCACGGTCCCCTTCCCACCAATACGCCCCATAAAGGCACACAAGGTCTCCCCGTGCACGAATATCACCGTTTGATGCGGAATCAACGGAGTAAACGGGAAAGCGGTGGCCTAGTCCACGGACAGTTCTGGGCCGTGCGTAGGTTGTTGCTCTGGTTTGTCCAAGCACAACAATCCTGTCGGCAGCCCTTTGGGTTAAGCGAGAGAGCGTTGCCGGGCTGATTCCCCCCAAAACATGCCGCAGTAGTTGGGCTGGCACCGGCCGGTCGTAAAGAGCAGTAAGCAACTGCTGTATTTGAAGTGATGCAGCGTCCATTAAGTTTATCCGTCAGTGACAATATGAAACATTACTGAAACGAAATATATCAGATAACATTTTATAATAACAGGTAAATAATTTATTAATGACTATAAGCATGAAACGTAATGTATGCATTAGCTAAGGGGGGACTGAGGGAGGGGGAGCAGGTAGTCGGTAGGGTGGACATGGTTTCATCATGCCCACGCGGTATGAAATGACCGTTGGTGGACAATAACCCCTTGCCCACCCTGCAGTGCTGTCAAGGGGATGTTTGGAGGGATTAGGCGAACGGCAGAAATTAACTGTTCCAGTGCTCCCTCCCCTTCAAGGGGAGGGCTGGGGTAGACTGAATAATTTCAGACTTTTACCAACACAACCCCATCCCCCTACTAACCTCCCCCTTGAAGGAGGAGGAACAAATATTTGATGCCGTTCGCCTTAGGGATTGAACGGTATTTTTTTCATCATTCCCCCGCTCCAGCGTCACTAAACCGGTGTACTGCAACCACTTGAAATGGGGCAGCTTGACTTTTTACAAGGAGTGAGAAATAGTTGGCATAGCATTGCATCAGAAAGGAATTGTTATGGCGACCGCGCGGTCAATCCATGCCGATGAGCTGCATCGGGCAATAGAGTCTACACCAGAGGAATATCTGCCAGCACTTCTGGAGGTGGTACGCGGCTTTTATCACGGGGTTATGCTGAAACCGGCGAACGAAAGCCTGCGGCAGGGACTGAAAGAGGCATTGAGTGATCAGACCAGGCCGGTCTCTGAACTCTGGGATGGTATTGATGCCCATTGAAGCTGTTTCACTTTCATTTACTCTTGAATTCAAGCGCAACCTGCGGACACTTGCCAAAAAATATCGTGGCATCCGTTCCGATCTGCAGCCCCTCCTGGATGAGCTGCAAACCGGTGAACTGCCGGGTGACCAGGTTGCCGGAGTACATCTGACCATCTTCAAGGTTCGTTTGGCGAACAGTTCCAGCAACAAAGGCAAACGTTCCGGTTTTCGCTGTATCTACTACCTGAAAACCGACACCGCCATTATTCTGGTAACCATTTATTCCAAGTCAGAGCAATCCGATGTCTCCTCTGCACGCATCCGCTCAATCCTGCATGAAATGGGTCTACGGTAGGTAGAGTGGGCATAGTTTCATCATGCCCACGCGGTATGAAATGACCTATAGAGACAGCATGTTTACGTCATCAATCAATCATCGGGTAATGAACCGCCTGACGGTTCGGTTCGTCAAGGAAAGCAGATTATGAAAATCCTGCTTGTTGACGACCATCAGCTGTTTCCCGGCTGGCGATATATTGCGTACTGAAGGCATGCAGTGGATGAAAGGATCTACCCTTCTTCCACCTCAAACCCGGTAATGGTTCTGCTCTCTCTGCTGAACTCCACCCCGATCAGGTGGATCGGCTGCCCCAGGCTTCTGTACTTGTCTGCATACCCTTTTGATTTCAGTTGTTCCATGGCCTTGCCTTCCGGCTCCATCTCCACCACCTTGAACTCGAACATCCAGATATGGTTGTTGAACAGCACGGTCATATCTATCCGCCCTCGGCTGGTGGGGTCTTCCAGCCGGATATCCAGACCCAGTGAGGCAAAGTAGCTGTAGAAGATACTGGCATAGTACCCTTCATACCCGGCAAGCTGATTTTTTCTGTACCAGTCGTGGGGGATGGAGGCGAAAAAGGAGTGGAACAGGTCCCGCAGGGCAGGGAGGTCGTTGGCCATAAGGATGTCGTACAGGCGGCTTATGTTGCGCGATGGAACCATCGGGTCCTGTGACAGGGCCGCAAGCAGGGAGTCGTTCAGGCTGGCCTGAACCTCAAGGTTGGGGTACTTGAGGGTAAGCTCCATCCTTCCCGGCAGGTAACGGACAGAATCAACCGTCAGATAGCCTGTCTGGAACAGCAACGCCTCGCTGGGGATAGTGCCCACATCAAAGGTTGAAAGCAGTGTTTCCGGGGCCATTGTCCTGCCCAGATCCGGTGTGAACTGCTGGCGTTCCGAAAGCAGCTTGATCAGAAAAGTAGGTGTGCCAGTCTCAAACCACCAGGGGCGGAACTGTCTGTTTTTGAACAGCAGCAGCAGGTCAAAGGGGTTATAGACCGGCTCTCCGGTCCAGTTGTAGCCGTTGTACCATCTGCGTATTTCCTCACGGTCAAGACCTGCAAGTTCAGCGGCAAACACGGTGTCAACATCGGCATCGGTGTAGCCGCAGATGGCGCTGAAGGTTGCATTAAT
>CAXNJF010000320.1:0-3084 GCA_964202585.1 Trichlorobacter sp.
GGCAGCGTTTCCCCCAGTCCCTTGATGTACTGCTCGGTTGCCAGCACCGGCACCTGCAGCTCAGCTGCAGACTCAAGCAGAATACCGGTATTGGTGGTCAGGCGAGCCAGGACTTGTTCATCCATCGCCTTGCAGAGCCGTTCCTGCACATCAATCACAACCAGCAAAGAATCTGCCGCATCAAGAAAAAAACGTTGCCGTACGGGTATCATAATAACCTCCAAAAATATTTATAACCGTATTTATGCCATTCAACAGGGCTTTTGCAAGTAGTATGTGCTACAAAGCCACAGGTCAAGTTAAATACTGTTCTATTATGATGGCTTCACGTCCTTTTCTGGTGCATCCAGTTCCTGGATCAGCACAAAGGGGCTTACCACCAGCATCGCAAACGGTTTATCCGGCGTTGCATCCCAGGCTGTACTCTGTTCGGCTGTCGGTTTTGACAACAACCGGGAAGCCAGCCAGGACTGAACGGCACCAGCATCATCAGCAGCCACCCGCTCCCCCACCGTTGCCAGTTCCAGCAGCTGCTCAACCAGTATCAGCGCGCCTCGCTCGTTATGGGCCCGCAGCCACTGCCACTGGGCTGCATCAACCTGATCCGCAAAACTCTGATCGATTCCATTCACCACCTTCAGAATCCTCCTGTAGATAAAAAGTGAGTATTTGTACTTTGCAGTTTGAATCATGGCTATTTTCTGCTTAAATGTGAAGTCAAACCTTTCAAGGAGCCACACATGGCATTTTCCGGTGATCTCGAACACCTCTCAATAGTTGATGTAATCCAGCTGCTGCACACCACCCGCAAAACCGGCACCCTTAAAGTGCAGGGGCGCAAGGGGGAGATATCAGTCGCCTTCAGTGACGGCTACATGGTTGGCGCAAGCCACTATGAACGGGGGGCCCGGATCGGAACCATCCTGACCGAGGCGAAAGTAATCAGTGACGAAACCCTGAAAAAGGCGTTAGTGATTCAACAAGAGGCAGGGGATGACCGCAAGCCGCTGATTGCCACCCTGCTGGAAAATGCCCTGGCAGACAACAATGCCGCCTACCGGGCTCTGGAAGCGTTGATCGAGCTGTCGATTGTCGAGATACTGACCTGGAAAAAGGGCAGTTTCGCCCTGCACGTTGATGAGATTCTGGTCTGCGACGAGTTTCGTTATTTTCCGGAAAAGCTGAATGAAGAGATAACCCTGCCGACCGAGCATGTTCTGATGGACGCCCTGCGTATCTTTGATGAAAAGATGCGTGACGGGCTGCTGCAGATGGAGGAGGATCTCGTTGAAACAGTTCCTGAACCTCCGGCAGAGACAAACTTTATCCTTTCCGCCGATGATCTGGGACTGGGAGATCTGGATGATGTCAAGCGCAAGCTGCCAGCCTTTCATGAGGCGATCAAGGACCACCCCCCTGCAGGAGCACACGCGTCCAGCAATTTCAGTGAGGTATTAAAAGGTAGCACAGCCAATCTTCAAAAGGCTGCAACCCTGCCGGAAACCGCCCTGATCCTGCTTGAAACCGTAGCCACCCTCTTTCCCCGTGCCCTGACGCTGGTGGTCTGGGACAATCAGCTGGTAGCTGAGCGGGGCATCGGCATTACCACCCCCCGTGATGCCGGTCCCGGCCCGGTTATGGGCTTTAAAATCCCCCTCAGCTCCGGCAGTCTGTTCAGATTTATTCTTGACAAGGGGCACCTGTTTTACGGTAAATCTGATGACCTGGGCCTGAAAGAACACCTGTACCCGGTTATCGGCGCGCCGGAGGATTCAACGCTGCTGCTGCTGCCGCTCAAACTTGGCAAACGGGTAGTATCGATGATCTACGCCGACTTTGGCAAGCAACCGGCAGCAGAAGTACCCACCGTACAGCTTGAAGGCTGTGCCGAACATGCCGGAATGGCCATTGAAAGCGCCCTGCTCCGCAAGAAGCAGGCAGTAAAGACCCCCTGACACTGGAGACGTATCCATGGACATGAACCTGCTCAACCAGATTCTCGGTATCGCTTTTGAAAAGCGGGTTTCCGACCTGCACTTTGAGGTGGATAACCCACCCTTTTTCCGTGCCCACGGCCAGCTGATCCGCTCCAAGCTGCCCTCCCTGACGCCGCAGGATACCGAATTTATCGCCCAGACCGTACTGGCCCAGAGCAACCGTACGCTGCCCGATGACCTGCGGGAACTTGATGCTGCCTACGCCATCACAAGCGGCGGTCGCTTCCGGGTCAGCATCTTCAGGCAACGTTGCCATGTCGGCATCGTGATGCGGGTCATCCCCCCCTACATCGCCGCCTTTAATGAGCTGAACCTGCCGCCGGTACTGGGAGAAATCTGCCGGTCTCCCAACGGAATGGTTCTGGTAACCGGTCCCACCGGAAACGGCAAGTCAACTACGCTTGCCTCCATGCTGCAGTTCATCAACAAGAACGAAAACTTTAACATTATCACCATTGAAGATCCGATCGAGTTCCTGTTCGCCTCGGACAAGAGCTGCATCATTCAGCGTGAGGTAGGGATCGATACCGGCAGTTTCAGCGCCGCTCTTAAAGCCTCGTTACGGATGGATCCGGATGTGATCATGGTGGGTGAAATGCGCGATCTGGAGACGATTGACTCCTGTATCAAAGCGGCTGAGACCGGCCACCTGGTTTTCTCAACCCTGCACACCCAGAGCGCCTCCTCCACCATCAACCGTCTGGTGGGGCACTTCCCGCCCGATTCACAGGAGGTTATCAGGCAACGGCTTGCCGATATCCTGGTGGCAACGGTTTCATTGAGACTGATTAATGACAAGACCGGTGAGAAGGTTTTGCCGGTGGTGGAAATCATGCGCACCACCACCACCATTCAAGCCTGCATCCGTGAAGGACGTTTTGACGAAATTGAAAAGCATATCGAGAACGGCCGCACCCAGTACCAGATGCAGTCCCTGGACCAGCACCTGGTACAACTCTGTCAGCAGGATTTGATCACCTTTGAGCAGGCCAAACGGATCACCCGCTCCATGGACCTGGAGCGCAAACTGACCTTTACCGGAGAATAACTTCAGCCTCACAACATCCGCACCAACCAGAAAGGGCAC
>CAXNJF010000321.1:0-3070 GCA_964202585.1 Trichlorobacter sp.
AGAATCCAGATACCGGTTGCACAGATGACCAGTGAAATCAAGAGAGCCGCCAGTGATTCCGCCCGGCCGTGGCCGTAGGGGTGACGTTCATCATAGGGCTGACGACCGAGCTTCAGGGCAACCATGGTGCTGCCAATGGCGATGAAATCGCAGGCAGACTCGATACCATCGGCAAATACGGCATCAGACCTGCCCCAGTAACCGGCTGCCAGTTTCATCACCATTAAAACCGCATTGACCCAGAAACCAACGTGTATAATCTGATCTGCCTTGTCAAATCGTTCATCACGCTGCATGGGTGTCCTCAGTCAACCGAAAATCTTTCAGTTCCAGCTTGATCTGCTCCCGGTCATTCCAGGTTTCAAGCTTTACCGTACAGGCCAGGTCCACCAGCGCCGGTACCACCCGGTCGGCCATGCCCCACCCCACTGCCCTGAACTGGCACCCGTTGCGCTGAACCCGCAGGTTCAGGTTGCCTTGACCAAAACTGCGGGTGTCAACTACCTGCATCCCCTTCAACAACAGTACCGGGGTTGGGTTGCCCATGCCAAACGGCCCCAGACGCTGCAGCTCTGTAACCAGTTGAAGCGTCAGTTCACCGGGTTCAAGTTCTGTATCCAGCAAAAGTTCCGGAATCAGTTCTCGATCAACCAGCTGTTCTGCTGCAGCCTGCTCAAAGGCAGCGGCAAAGGCGGCCATATCAACTGTCAACAAAGTTACTCCGGCAGCAGCCCGATGACCGCCGTAGCGCTGCAAATAGCCACTACAGGCATGCAGGGCATCAAGTAGGTGGAAGCCTGCAATACTGCGGCCTGAGCCCTTACCGGTTCCATCCTCCCGCTCGGCAACCAGGATAGTGGGCCGATAGTACCGCTCAACCATCCGCGATGCCACAATGCCTACCACCCCCTGATGCCAACCTGGCGAAGAGAGTACGATACTGCGCCGGTCTGCAAGCGTTTCCGATTGATCCATCATACTGATCGCTTCTTCAAAAATCCGGCGCTCAACCTGACGACGTTCGGTATTTGCACCATCCAGTTCATCCGCCAGTGCCGCTGCCTGTTGGGAATCATCAGTCAAGAGCAGCTCAACACCGGGCACTGCGCTTTCCAGCCGGCCGGCAGCATTCAGGCGGGGAGCCAGCTGAAACCCTACCTGCCCGCTACTGACCGTTCCCTTGACCCCGGCAACCTGTTTCAGAGCTGCCAGACCTGTCCGACACCCTTCTCCCATCCGCTGCAAGCCAGCTGCAGCCAGTATCCGGTTCTGGCCCGTCAGCGGCACCAGATCAGCAATAGTGCCCAGGGCAACCAGATCCAGCCATTGCCGCACGTCCGGACCGTTATCAAGTAAGATACCAGCCTCCCGCAGCCGGCTGCGCAACGCCACAACCAGATTAAAAGCCACCCCTACCCCGGCCAGCCCTTTAAACGGATAGGAGCAATCATGCCGGTGAGGGTTGATCACCGCAACAGCGTCAGGAAGTTCTGCAAGGGGTTGGTGATGATCGGTTATGATCAGGTCAAGACCGATACTGCGGCAGAACAGGGCCTCTTCAAGGGCGGTTACCCCGCAATCCACACTGATTGCCAGACTGCAACCAAGCGCTTTTATCTGGTTGAGCGCTTCACTATTAAGGCCATAACCATCCTCCATCCGGTTGGGGATATGGTAGCCAACCTGCAGCCCCATGGCTGAGAAGGCTGACACCAGCAGGGCTGTGGCCGATATGCCATCCACATCATAATCGCCGTAGATACAGACTTTTTCTGCAGTACTACGAGCAGTCAGCAACCGTTGCACCGCCTGTTCCATGCCGGTCATCAGGAACGGATCAAGCATGCCCGACAGACCGGGAGACAGGAATGCTGCAGCAAGGATCGGTTCAGCCAGATCGCGGCTCGCCAGAATCCGGGCTGTCACCGTTGAAAGCCCGGTAGCCCCGGATAAGGCAGCAACCTGGGTTGGCTCAGTCTGTTTCAGTATCCATTCTTTATTCATCAAAACGTCTCTGTTCCAAACCTGATGCAGAAATGTTGAGCGGACTGGCTTTGATCCTGGCAAAACCGACAGTCCAAAATTCTCCCGTTGGGCTTCCAGGTTGACAAAACAGACAGCTCTGCTATCTTCAGCCCACGTGGCTCACAAGCCTTTGTATACATCTGCCCTGCTGATTTTGTCACGTCATCTTTCGCGGAAAAGATGGACATCCGTTCTTTTTTACAACACATACCGGTATTGTTTCTGCTCTGCTCCAGCAAGCCGGCCCCGCTTTAAGCAAGAAAGCATCCCATGAACTTCACGCTCCTTAAAAAAGATACTCACTCCAGCGCCCGCCTTGGCATCCTCCAGACCAGCCACGGTGAAATCCAGACCCCGATCTTCATGCCGGTGGCCACCCACGGCGCCATGAAGCCGCTTACTCCGGCCCAGATTACTGAAACCGGCTCCCAGATTATCCTCTCCAACACCTACCACCTGCACCTGCAACCCGGTGAAGGGCTGGTTAAAAAGGCTGGCGGCCTGCACAAGTTTATGGCCTGGGATCGGCCAATCCTGACCGATTCCGGTGGATTTCAGGTTTTTTCCCTGCCAAAAAAACGGATTACCGAGGACGGCGTCTTCTTCAAACATGAGCTGACCGGTGAAGAGATTTATCTTGATCCGGCCAAAGCGATCGGTATTCAGCAGGAGTTAGGTTCGGATATCATGATGGCCTTTGATGAGTGCATCCCCTACCCCTGCGACAAGACCTACGCCGAGCAATCCACGAAAAAGACCATCCGTTGGCTGAAAGAGTGTCAGAAGGCCTGGACCAACCGTGAGACTCAGGCCCTGTTCGGCATTGTACAGGGCAGTGTATATGAAGACTTGCGGGTTATGTGCGCCAAAGAGATGCGTAAACTGGATCTGCCCGGCTACGCCATCGGTGGGGTCAGTGTGGGTGAAGGACTGGAACTGCTGAAACGGGTAGTAAGCTGGACCGCCCCGCACCTGCCGGAAGATAAGCCCCGCTACCTGATGGGGGTAGGACTGCCGGAAGATATTCTGGAAAGTGTTGAGCGGG
>CAXNJF010000322.1:0-3066 GCA_964202585.1 Trichlorobacter sp.
GAATCAGCCAGAAGCCGGGTTATTCCCTTGGACAGGTCGGTCGCATGCTGCTGTGCCATCAGGTAGCCGGCCAGATGTTCAGCCGGATTGTAGGCCCGCAGCTTGGCTATCAGGGTATCGCTGGCCAGAAACTTGTCACGGATGAAGGTAGCCAGATTTCCGGCAATGGCCTCCTTCTTGTTCTTGATAATGGCGGTATGGGGTATCGGCAGGCCAAGCGGATGCCGGAACAGCGCAACCACCGCAAACCAGTCTGCCAAGGCGCCAACCATGGCCGCCTCAGCAAAGGCGGCAACCCACCCCCAGACATCATGCCCGCCCTGCAGACGGGCAACCACAAACAGCACTGCTGCGCCAATCATCAATCCGGTGGCGATTCTCTTGTTTCTGATCAAAAGCCTTCTTCTGGTTTCCACTCATAGCTCCCAAAACTGATTTTACGCGTGCTCTGGCAAACAGAAAAAACCGCCTCTCAAGCAGAAGCGGTTTTTTTGTTACGCGTTACTCTTATGGCATGGATAAGCGGTTTTTGTCAATCTGCAGGCGTTTGACGCCGCTTTGCAGATTGCTGCAACCAGCCATTTCAGCTACTATGCCGAAAATTTTTCCCACATCAAGGAGTCTCTATGGCGACCTCAAGCGAACAACCACACGATATGATCGGACTTGATCAGGCCTTACAGGCAATGCGTGAAGATATGACCGATGCCAAACGTCAGTCAAAGTTTTACGATATTTTTCTTAACACAACCTTTTGTGTACCTTCTTTTGATCAGCAGGAACTTGACGAAGAAGTAACCGTTGAAGAAGGGCAGGTACTCCCCATGATTATTGAATCGGAAGGGAACGATTATCTGATGTTGTTTGACAGCGAAGAGCGTCTGAAGAACTGGGCTGCAGACAATGTCACCTGGGTTGAGGTTCCGGGATATGTGCTCGCTGCCACGACCATGCCGCCGCTCCATTGGGCACTGAACGTTGGCACCGAACACTCGAAACAGTTCGTTCCCGATGAGATCGCCTGGCTGCGGGAGGTTGTGGAACGTTGCGACCAAGCGGCAGCAGCGCAGGAACAGTCGAATTCATAGCGGTCTGTGCGCACTCCATAGCTCTGCAGTTCTCCAGAGAGCTGTTGCGCCGCGACGCTCGAAAATGGTACATAGATGAACCGTACGCTTCAGGTTACCCTGCAGCGCACGAAAAACAGAGTACTCATTCCAATGTATACATCACATGTACGAGGTTGAAAGCATGACAATCAAACCGTTTGGCCCGACAAAACTGGACGCAACGATCATCCCGCAGATAGCCCGCCAGTGGGGCACCCCGGTCTATCTGCATGATCAGGAGTACATTGAAAACAGCTGTGAGCAGCTGCTGAACATGCCCAATGCCTTTGGTCTGCATGTCCGCTATGCCATGAAGGCCAACTCAGACCGCACAGTACTGCGGGTGGTTACCGGCAAGGGGCTGGATCTGGATTGCTCATCGCTGGATGAAGCGGCCCGCGCCCATGCAGCCGGGGTTCCCTTCAGCCGGATGATGCTGACCACCCAGGAGGTTCCCTCCGGTGAAGAGCGTACTGAGCTGGAAGCAATGATCAAGGCCGGGCTCAAGTACAATGTCTGTTCCATGCTGCAGTTTAACCTGATTGCCGACTTTGCCAAGGCCAACCAGATCGATCTTTCCATGCGGGTTCATCCGGGGGCTTCAGGCGGTGGCGAAAGCGCCACCCGTGATACCGGAAGTGAATACTCCTGCTTCGGCGTCCACTTAAACGATGTCCCCACCGTAAAAGCCAAGGCTGATGAGCTGGGGCTGCGCTTTACCCAGGTGCATGTCCACATCGGTTCCGGCGGCGACCCGGAAAAATGGCGCCAGAACATCGACCGCGAGCTGGGCTTTGTGAAGACCTACTTCCCGGATGCCGTCACCGTCAGCTTCGGCGGCGGCCTGAAGGTGGCTCGCATGCCGGGTGAAAAGGCTGCTGATATCGTTGCGCTGGGGGCATACGCCAAGCAGCGGATCGAGGAGTTCAAAGCTGCCACCGGGCGCGAACTGCAGATGGAGATTGAGCCTGGCACCTTTGTGATGGCCAACTCTGGCCATATCATCACCCGGATTATCGACAAAAAGCTGACCAACGAGCTGAACTTCCTGATTGTTGACGGTGGCATGGAACTGCTGACCCGCCCGCTGTTGTACGGCTCCGAACACCCGATTGCCATTGTGCGCCAGGACGGCACCCTGCTTTCCAGCGAGTATGACCAGGCCCCTGCGCAAGGGCTTAAATCATTCGGTATCGTGGGGCGTTGCTGTGAAAGTGGCGACTCAGTCCGCCTGGATAACGACGGCAATATTGTGCCGGTGCTGATAGCCGAACCGGAGATTGGTGACTATGTAGTCATCGGCGGCACCGGCGCCTATTCCGAGAGCATGTCGCCGGAAAACTACAACTCCCACCGCAAGCCGGGGGCGGTGATGAAGACCCGCAGCGGCGAACTGGTGCAGATCAGGAAGAAGCAGATACGTGCTCAGTTGACAGAAAACGAACTGAATGTGACGCTGTAATTGCCTTATCGATAGGCGAACATAAGAGGCCAGGGGTATGCGCCCCTTGGCCTCTTTGTGTAACGACACAAATGACAGGAGGTAATCGCCATGATTCCAGATACGTTACAGGAAATTATGAAGCAGGATGGAGTGGTAGCAATAGCAACCCTGGGGGCTGATGGGCCACACATGGTCAACACCTGGAACAGTTATCTGAGAACCACTGATGATGGTCGCTTGCTGATTCCTGCAGGGTACATGCATCGCACTGAAGCGAACATTGCCTTCAACCCAAATGTATTAATAACCCTGGGGAGCAGCAAGATCAAAGGCATGTATGGACCGGGCGCCGGTTTTTTGATCAAAGGCAAGGCGGTGTTTCTAACTTCAGGCCCGGATTTTGATATTCTCAAGGCAAAATTCGAATGGCTGCGTGCCACAATCGCCGTCACCATTGAGTCCGCCACCCAGACCTGGTAACTCTGCAGGAAATATTCGCGGGGAAACAATGCG
>CAXNJF010000323.1:0-3059 GCA_964202585.1 Trichlorobacter sp.
TTGACCAGTTTCTCCCCCGGCTTGTCCTGGTAGATGTCGCGGGTGCGGTAGCCTTGATCCAGCACGGTTGCCACGGCGTTATCAATGGCATCGGCAGCCTCAAGCATGCCGCAGGAGAACTTAAGCATCATCCCGGCTGAGAGGATCTGGGCGATCGGATTGGCAATCCCCTGACCAGCGATATCCGGGGCAGAACCACCGGAGGGCTCATACATGCCAAAAGTTCCCTCAGCCAGCGAAGCAGACGGCAGCATCCCCAGGGAACCGGTCAGCATAGCCGCCTCATCGGAGAGGATGTCGCCAAACATGTTTTCAGCCAGAATTACGTCAAACTGCTTGGGCCATTTGACCAGCTGCATGGCTGCGTTGTCCACGTACATATGGGACAGCTCAACATCAGGATACTCTTTGGCAATGGTTGTCACTACCTCACGCCACAGCACGGAGGATGAAAGCACGTTGGCCTTGTCAATCGAGCAGACTTTCTTGCCCCGCTTGCGGGCAGCCTCAAAGGCGACATGGGCAATCCGCTCGATCTCCGGCACACTATATTTCATGGTGTCGGTACCGATCCGGTCACGCCCTTCCCCCTCGATCCCCTTGGGCTGCGAAAAATAGATCCCGCCGGTCAGTTCACGAACCACCAGCACGTTAAAGCCGCCATCAATAACCTCTTCCTTCAGCGAAGAAGCACCGGTAAGAGAAGGGAAGATTATAGCGGGACGCAGGTTGGCGTACAAACCGAAGATCTTGCGCAACGGCAACAGCGCCCCACGCTCCGGTTGCTCGTCCGGAGGCAATGTTTCCCACTTTGGACCGCCAACCGAACCGAACAGGATCGCATCGGCGGCCTTGCAGATATCGATGGTGGTCTGGGGCAGCGCCTTGCCTTCCTTGTCAATACCGGCACCACCTACATTGGCAAAGGTACCGTCAAAGCTTACATCGTACTTTTTACCGATCACGTCCAGCACTCTGGTCGCCTCAGCCATAACTTCCGGTCCAATACCGTCACCCGGCAGGACAGCAATCTTGAATGTCTTCGCCATATAGTTTATCCCCCTGAAAAAAGTGCGTTACTTTACTGTATACGCGCAATGCTTGTCAATCATCACGAAAAAGGGGCGGTCTCCCGAAGGCCGCCCCTTTGAAATACAAGGTTACGCGGGCTCCTGTTATACGCCGGCCTTTTGTTTCAGCAGTTCGACTTTGTCGGTTTTCTCCCAGGTAAACTCTGGCAGCTCCCGCCCAAAGTGACCGTAGGCAGCGGTTTTGCGGTAGATCGGACGCAGCAGGTCAAGCTGTTCGATAATGGCGCGGGGGCGCATGTCAAACACTTCTCGTACCAGTTCAGCCAGACGATGCTCGGTTACAACCCCGGTGCCAAACGTGTTCACCATGATCGATACCGGCTCAGCCACACCGATGGCGTAGGCAACCTGCACTTCGCAGCGGTCGCAGAGACCGGCTGCCACCAGGTTTTTTGCCACATAGCGCCCCATGTAGGCAGCGGAACGGTCAACCTTGGAAGGATCTTTACCGGAGAAAGCGCCGCCGCCGTGACGCCCCATGCCACCGTAGGTGTCAACGATGATCTTGCGACCGGTCAGACCGCAGTCACCCATCGGACCACCCACCACAAAACGGCCGGTGGGGTTGATGAAGAACTTGGTCTCGCTATCCATCAGCTCGGCAGGAATAACCTTTTTGATCACTTCACCCATAACCCCTTCAACAATGGTTTCATGGAGGACATCCGGGGAGTGCTGGGTCGAGATGACCACCGTGTTGACCCGCACCGGCTTGCCGTTGTCGTACTCAACCGAAACCTGAGATTTTGAGTCGGGGCGCAGGAATTTGAGCAGGCCGGATTTGCGCACGTCTGCAAGACGCTTAACCAGCTGATGGGAGAGCTGGATCGGCATCGGCATCAACTCCGGGGTTTCGTTGCAGGCGTAGCCGAACATCAGCCCCTGGTCGCCTGCTCCCTGCTCCTTGAACATCCCTTCCCCTTCAGTTACGCCCTGGGAAATATCCGGGGACTGGCGGTCCAGGGATACCAGCACCGAGCAGGTTTCGTAATCAAAACCCATGTCTGAACCACAGTAGCCGATATCTTTAATCACATTGCGGACGATCTCTGCGTAGTTGACAACGGCGTTGGTGGTGATTTCACCGGCAATTACTGCCATACCGGTGGTAATCATGGTCTCACAAGCCACCCGTGATTTGGGATCCTGGGCCAGAATGGCATCAAGAATGCCATCGGAAATCTGGTCGGCCATTTTGTCTGGATGCCCTTCGGAAACGGATTCAGAGGTAAAGATAAATTTTTCAGCCATGTGTTGATACTCCTTGTGTGGTTGATAAGTATGACAGACGTACGCAACGAGTCGGAACCCGGATTATGAATGATCCTGCATATCATCATGCTGTCTGGATCTATGGCGGACGTACAGCTGACCGCCCAGATCAAACAGAACCAGGGCGGTTACAATCAGCAGCAGCGGCCCGTTATAGTGAAAAAAAGCCAGACAGTTAAAGAACATGTAGAGCGAAACCACACCGGTCAAAAGCCTGCGGACATTGCGCACTCCGGCTTCTGCTGCTTCAGGCTCTCCGCCACTGACCCGGAACAAAAGCGGCGCCAGATAATAGCCGACTGAGGCATCCACCAATACCAGCAGGATGTTTACAGCAAAGACCGGCAACAAGAGCGCTTCCATAGAATCAGTAATCGCTTTCAGCGGTAATGTAATCCGGCGGCAGGTCGCAGCCTGCAGGAATCTGGAATGGTACCGGATAGCGGATGCCAGCCTTGTGGGTGGCAGCCAGCCCTTCTGCGGTCCGCTTCAACCACGAGAACGGGATGCCAATGCACAATTCGTGATCCTGGGTCATGCCAAAACGACGGTCGCCCATACAGGGGATCTCAATCGTCGGCTCGTTGGTCAGTGCCACCTGGGCCACGGCGCGGGAACAGACTCCGGCATCACCGGAACTTTTCATCACAAACTCTCCACCATCCTGATACAGAAAAGCCTGCACAAAACGCATGG
>CAXNJF010000324.1:0-3058 GCA_964202585.1 Trichlorobacter sp.
CAGGCTTCCTCCAACAATGCCGTTACCGAGGTTAAATTCCCAGCCACCATAGATCGGCGACTGACAAACCTCCGAAAGCCGACGCAGCCCGTCATTACTGCTTATTCTGTTTCCTGCAGCATCGGTGATAAAGGAGGCAAAATAGAACAATACCGTACCGGCTTTAACGTCACGTACCCTGCTCTGCAACTGCTCCATGGTCAGGCCGGCCAAGTAGCTGAACTGTACCCGTTGTTCAAAGGAGATTGCAGCCTCTTTAAAGGCTGTGCTGTTAATCTGCCCCGGTAGTGAGGAGTCATGCACCACCACAATCTCCCGCGTGTCAGGGTGCAGCTGGAGCAGCAGCTTCAGCCCCTGGTCAAAACTGGGGCGCTCATCTATTCCTGCAATCAAGGTTTTACCTTGTAAGCGGGCCGGCTGAAAAAAATTGGTTCCGGCAAAAATAACCGGAGTATCGGGAAAGAGGCTGTCGTGGTACTGTTCCAGCAGATTAAAGGCATCATCATCAGCAGAAAAGATCAGGTCAAACCGCTGGTTCTGATATTTATAGTGGAACAGCTCCAGCATCATGCGTTGATACTCAGCCCCGGCATGATGTTTGGCATCCAGGTAGTCAACGGTCAGATCAGTGCCGGGCAGAGTTTTCTGCAGGGTGGTAATAAAGCCCCGTTGCATGTCATCAGAGCCACGGTAGCCGGTATGGTAGGAGTTGATCAGTAACACCCGTTTGGGTTTTGCATCTGCTGCACAGGCGACTGAAGCACAGACAAAAAACTGCAGCAGGATAATCAAGAGGCTGATACAATTGGTCTTTTTAGCGGTGCTACACACCATGGTATTCCTGTCAATCGCTCGATATTCGTGTACTCTTATCAGGGTAGCAGGCAAACGGAAAAGCGCAACACCGGCCAATAAAAATAGTTGAAGTTATCCCCCGGAACTTCTCCCAGAGTACCATGATGATCTCAAAGGTGATCAGGATGATGATCCACTCCAAATGTACTGTGGCAGATGCAGAAAAAGGCTGTTTCCATTCCGGAAAGCAGCCTTTTTAACATCCGTTGTACAGAGAACGGTTGGTCAGTCTAGCCAAGTAATGGCAGCATAACCTGGTACGCAATAAAAGCAACCATAGCGGAAGCGGGGATGGTCAATACCCAGGCCCAAACGATCCGCTTGGCGACATTCCAGTTTACCGCAGTCAGGCGCTTGGAGACACCGACTCCCAGAATAGTAGAGGTAATCACATGGGTGGTGCTGACCGGCATACCGATGGATGAAGCACCAAGAATAACCCCTGCCGCAGCTGTCTCAACACAAAAACCATGGACCGGCTGCAGCTTGACAAAATCCTTGCCGATGGTCTTGATAATCCGCCAGCCCCCGGCAGCGGTACCCAGCCCCATGGCAACCGCGCAGGAAATCTTTACCCAGGTGGGCACCTCAAAGCTGGGGATCAGTCCGTAGGACAGCAGGGCCATGGTGATGACCCCCATTGACTTTTGTGCGTCTGCAGTGCCGTGTGAAAAAGACATGAAGGCTGCCGAGGCCACCTGTAACTTGCGAAAATTCTTGTTGAGCGGACCAGGATTACTGTCATGGAACAGCTTCATGATGATCATCATAAAGAGAAAACCGATGGCAACGCCGATAACAGGTGAGAGTATCAGGGCCAGTACAATCTTTTTCAGCCCCTGCCAATGCAGTGTAGAAGCCCCGGAATGGGCAATAACGGCCCCCATCAGGCCACCGATGATGGCATGGGATGATGATGAAGGCATGCCGTAGTACCAGGTAATCAGGTTCCAGAGAATGGCACCCAGAATACCGGCTAAAACAACCAGCTGGGTAATGTTGTTGGCATCCACGATCCCCTTGCCGATGGTTGAAGCCACCTTGGTTGAGACCATGGCACCGGCAAAATTGAGCACAGCCGCCATGATAATTGCTGACCTGACCGACAGAGCGCGAGTTGAAACACAGGTGGCAATGGCGTTGGCCGTATCATGGAAACCGTTGATGTAGTCAAAGACCAGTGCGGCAACAATCACCAGCACCAGCAGGATCAGGGTTACCTCAGGCATTCTTTACCACCACGCTTTCCAGAATATTGGCGGCGTCTTCGCATTTGTCCGTTGCTTTTTCAAGCGTCTCGTAAATCTCTTTCCACTTGATCAGGTTGATCGGATCCTTTTCTTCATCAAACAGCCGACTGATCGCTTCACGGCAGACCCGGTCAGCCTCGTTCTCAAGGGCATTGATCTCAACACAGCAGTCATTGATGTCCTCAAACTTGCCACCCAGATGCTTGAGGGCGCGTTCGACAGTCTGACAACATTTCAGAATAATAAAACCAAGTGCCTGTGCCTCTGGCGTTGGTTTTTCGACATTGTACATCACGAAGCGCTGTGCAGAAGCGTCAATCAGATCCAGAATGTCGTCCAGTTTGGAGGCCAGAGAATAGATATCTTCGCGGTCAAGGGGGGTGATAAAGGTTTTGTTGAGGGTCTTGATGATCAGGTGGGTCTGGTTATCGCCTTTGTGTTCGGTATCTTTTATCTGCCGCTGGCTGGTCAGGGGGTCAACATAATCATCCAGCATTACCTTCAGCTGCTGCGCGCCTTCGGTGATAATGACGCCCATATCCTGAAACATCTTAAAAAATTTCTCTTCTTTCGGTATCAGTCCGAACATGCGGCTCTCCTTTGATGGTGAAACAGCTTCTTGGCTACACAAAGCGAGAGCATGTTACAGCTATGTTACAGATATGTAAAGTTTCAGTTGTTTAAAAAAACAGCCCACGGCAAAGGGGCTGCCTGCTGTACACCAGCATGGAAAAATTACTGCTTATCAGTGCTGTTGCAGTGCTCTGAAAATCATTTCTGTCAGCTGCTGGCTGATTCCCTCTACTGCCAGTAATTCTTCAGCTGTTGCCTGCCGCACCCCCTCCAGTGAACCGAAACGGGTTAAAAGCAGACGCTCAAGCTTCGGTCCGATACCGGTGATATTCCGCAGGGCAGAGCGGAGTGTCTCACGGTCCCGCAGTGTGCGGTGGTAC
>CAXNJF010000325.1:0-3055 GCA_964202585.1 Trichlorobacter sp.
AAACCGTGGTGCTGTCAACTGCAGAACTGGCAGGTGTTGCAATCAGCAGCCTCGGTGACAGGGTCGGTTCCCTCAAAGAACATCGTCAGGAGATCATTGCAGCCCTTGATTTTCTGTTCACCGGTTTTTGACAGACTGAAATGGACATACCCATGAAAATACTGCTGGTTACCACTATTTTTGCAATTTGCCTAACCTCGCAACCGTCAGCTGTACAGGCAGACCAGGTTCCCAACGAGAGCCAATGCCGTCAGGCAATCACCGCAGGTCTGGAACAGCTGAGAAGCATCCCGCCTGACATCACCCAGCGCGATGACGAGGCACGCAAAAAGCTGCTTGCAGATATGGAGCGTCTGACCGAATCAAACCGCCGGCAGGGTATCAGTGAATGCCAGACCTGGTCGGATATGATGAAGAAGGCGTTTAATCAGTAGGGCAGAGTAATCTTTGATATGCAAGTATAATCGTATGATTCCAGCCACCCAAAACTGATTCTTAAGGGAGACGTTATGCATATCGGATCAAAACTCAAGGACAGCTTCGGCAAGGCCAGGTCGCATCTTACCAGTCTGGATAATCAGCCGCTGGGTAAAGCGGTGCTTGTTATCATCCTTTTTCTCGACATTTTCATCCTTGTTTCCATTTTTAACGGGCTCGATGCCCATACCCGCCAGTTGAGCGCACCGGATGAATACATACCCGCCAGCTGCCGCGAGATGGTGATTGACCGCACCTGGAACCCCACCAACCGGATTGAAAACCTGTCCCAACTGGTAAATGGTCACAACAACAGCTACACCTACCGCCCGCGACCAGCCCAACGCGAACGTCATCCGGCCTGCACCCCCTACCTGACCCTGCTGGATCAGATCAAGAATAACACGGCCCTGGCCACCAGCTTTGACGAGCGGATGAAGGCCGAGCGCGAGACCCAGGAGCTGCAGCGCAGGATTGATCAACTGAAAGGCAGCTACGATACCGCCCTGCTGGAGGCGATAGCCCAGCAACCGGAACCGGCAACCGAGGTGGATGCCACCAAGACAGAGTTCAAACAGAAAAGCAGCAGACTGAACAGCCTGAAAACCAGAGTGGCAGAGCTGGATGAATTGATCAATACCGCCCCCACGGTGGCGGCACTCTGGGCCAGACTGCAGAGCTCCCAGGCAAGCGACCGTCAGGCTCTGCTGGCTGAGCTGCGCACGCTGAACTTCTGGTACCCGGTCAAAAAACTGGGCATGCAGCTGCTGTTTCTGCTGCCGCTGTTTGCAGTCTTCTATGCCTGGAACAATGCCAGCATCAGGGCCAATCGTAGCCTGCAGGCGTTGGTGACCTCGCACCTGCTGGTAGTCTCGTTCATTCCGGTTTTCTGCAAACTGATCGAGGCGATCTACGACATTATCCCCAAGCAGTTGCTGCACAAACTGATCGCCGTGCTGACCACACTCAAGCTGGTGGCAATCTGGCATTACCTGATTATTGTTGTTGCCATTGCTGCAGCCCTGCTGCTGATCTATATCTTCCAGAAAAAGCTGTTTTCGCGGGAGAAGCTGGTTGAACGGCGGATTGCAAAGGGTGAGTGCCAGCAGTGCGGAAAACATCTGCCCACCGGCGCACGGGCCTGCCCGTATTGTGGCTATCTGCAGTTCAGCCCTTGTCAGGCCTGCGGCAAGCCGAAGCATACCCAGGCGCGCCACTGCTGGGCCTGTGGCAGTTCACAGTCTTAAGACGGGAAAAAGACTCCATGCCCCCGATCATCGACATTCACTGTCACACCGCCGGTATCGGCGCAGGTAATTCCGGCTGTTTTGTCTCCCCGGCCCTGCGCAAGAGCTGGAAGTACCGGGTCTACCTGAAGGCCTTTGGTGTAAAAGAGCATGAACTGGAACACCACGGTGACAGGCTGGTGCTGCAACGGTTGTCGGAATCCCTGGCAGTATCCACCTCGGTGGATGTTGCCGTGGTGCTGGCCATGGACGGTGCGTTGGACAGCACGGGCGAGCTGGATCGTAATCTGACCGAGATGTATATTCCGGACGATTTTCTGGCTGAGGCGGTCAAGGTGCACCCCAATCTGCGTTTTGGCGCCAGCATCAATCCGTATCGGAAGGATGCCCTGGAACGGCTGGAACGCTCGGCTGAGGCGGGTGCGGTGTTAATCAAGTGGCTTCCCTCAATCCAGCATGTTGACCCGGCTGACAAGCGCTTGAGCCGATTCTATTACCGACTGCAGGAGCTGGGGCTTCCTCTCTTGACTCACACCGGTGATGAGGCCTCCTTTACCTGTGCCCGTAACGAACTGGGGGATCCTGAACGGTTGCGCCTTCCGCTGGAGCTGGGGGTAACGGTGATTGCCGCCCATGCCGCAGCCAACGGCAGAAACGAAGGGGAGCACAACTTCAGCCGTTTCCTGCGCCTGTGTGACCAGTTCCCCAATCTGCATGCCGATATTTCGGCTCTGACCCAGCTCAACCGGCCCGGACAGTTACGGCGTCTGATCCAGCAGCACCATCTGCATGGGCGTCTGCATTACGGTACCGATATGCCGCTGACCAGCACTCCGTTGGTAACACCGCTGGGGCACCTGGCCCGACTTGCCCCCTGGACCGTGGCACGGCTCTGCGGGATCAGTAATCCCTGGTGCCGGGATGTGGCACTAAAGCGGGCGCTGGGGGTCCCGGAAGAGGTGTTCAGCAATCCGGCAAGGCTGTTACTAAAAATCTAAAAGAAAGGCGGTTTCTCGCCAAGACGCAAAGGGCGCAAAGAGAACCTGAACATCACCAGAATAAACTTTTCAGATAATTTTGCACCTTAACTGCCACTCTTTTTTAAAATTTTGGTTTAGCCCTAAATGTTTTGTTTTGAATTTCTTGGCGTTCTTGGCGCCTTTGCGAGAAACAAAGCACTGAAAATTCTCTCGCCATGACACAAAGGACACGAAGAGAACCCAAGCAAAATCAAATACATCTGTTCAAGGATGCGTTAAGCTGTTTGGGATTTTGACTTCACCATTGAATAATCTGAACTTCTTTGCGGTCTTAGCGAGCTTTGCGAGAAA
>CAXNJF010000326.1:0-3054 GCA_964202585.1 Trichlorobacter sp.
TTCCTCTGTGCCAATATAACAGAGACATTTACCCCCCCCAATTAATTAGTGTAGAGGGCTGACAAGAGGGTGCTGGTGCGTGCAGCAGGTAAAGCCCAG
The DNA here is from genome assembly GCA_964202585.1 of Trichlorobacter sp. Lineage (GTDB taxonomy): Bacteria > Desulfobacterota > Desulfuromonadia > Geobacterales > Pseudopelobacteraceae > Trichlorobacter. Next base: position 100 of record CAXNJF010000326.1, read on the forward strand.
AAGGCAGCTGATTATATTCTGAACACGACAGCAGGAACAGGGGGAGATCATGAATCTATGCCTACAAGGTCAAGAAGCGTAGTCTTGCTGACACCGAGAAGTGCTGTTTGAAAAATTATGATGAAGTTCAGTCAAGCCTGTCACACCGATACCTGAAACAGTTCTATTGTGCAGACTTCCAGTTGTCCAAACGAGGATGCTTTTGTGCTACGGCCTTCTGATGTGCATCTTGATTCGGCGGAATGTGTGGGGTGAATGACGGTTTATAGCGCAGCCAAAAACGGCAACAAAACGGCAACAGATTCAATAAAAACAAAAAAAGGACTTAACCAATTTGGCTAAGTCCTTGAATTTTATGGCTCCCCAGCGCGGACTCGAACCACGGACATGGTGATTAACAGTCACCCGCTCTACCGACTGAGCTACTGGGGAACAAATGAGAAAGCTCTTTTATCACGGAGGTTGGTCAGGGTCAAGCGAAAAACTATTATAAGAACATTTTTCATTTTTGGTTTATACAAAGCGGCAAGTGGCAATGATGGTCAGGCAATGGAAACCTGAAGAAAGTCATTGAAGAAGCCATGCCTATCCTGCGTGGCTGGTCAAACTACTTCAAGCTTATCTGAGGTGAAGAAACTTTCTGATGAACTGGACAGCCGGTTTCGGCGGAAATTGCGCTGTATCATCTGGCGACAGTGGAAGCGTCACCGCACGAGAGTCAAGAAACTGGTACAACGCGGATTACCTGAGGAACAGGCAGTAAGTAAAATCTACCTGTAATGGAAGAGGCCCCTGGTGGAATGGGAACTGTACGTACGGTGGTGTAAGGCGGCGGGAATAATCCCGCCGCCTACCGATCAAACGGTACCTATGCAGCTTTACTCTCTCACAAAAGTATCAACATCGCTGTCGCTTACCATTCCCATGATATGAGCATATTCCGCTTCAATCAGGGCATAATGCCCTTCAGTTTCTTTTACGACACGTTCAAAAATTGCTTTTACCATCGGGTCAACAACACCTGCTGCAAGCTGGGTATACTGCCCGATACATTCTTTTTCTTCTTGCAAGGCAAGCTCCAGCGCCTTCTGCTCTCCCATATCCTCAGTAATCGCTTTTTCCAATTTCATGTAGGTAGGGTTCTTGGTGTCAACCGGTGTAGCCATGAAACTTTGAAGATCGCCAAATTCTGTACCTTTGTAATGATCAAAGAAATGTTTCACGTGAGTTGCTTCTTCAGCTGCCAGCATTTCCAGAACTTTTTTTGCCCGCTCATTTTTTGCAACTGATGCTGCGCGTGCATAAAAATCCATGCTGTCTTTCTCTGCTTTAATAGCGAGCTTAAGCGCTTCCTGAACCGAATATTCCTTGCCCATAAATGTTCCCTCCCGACAATGTGATAGTTGATATAGAATTGTTTATACCTGCTAATTGAAATTCTTCAAGTACCGTTTACAATATTTTTTTATAGATACAAAATTCAGATTATGCTTTGAAAAATTTACCCTCCGCAGCAAACTTCCCGGTGAATAGTCAAACTTTTTCCGAAAGGTGCTGATGAAGTGGAGTTGTCATCGTGCCCGTTACTCCAGCCTGATCCCCACCGACCTGCCGTGAGCCTCCAGTCCTTCCATTGCTGAAATCCGCATAATGTCATTACCCAGCCGCTTCAAGCCCTGTTCTGAAAAACTGATGATGGAGGATTTTTTGATAAAATCATCCACCGAGAGCGGCGAAAAAAAGCGGGCCGTACCGCCGGTTGGCAGGGTGTGATTCGGCCCGGCCAGGTAATCTCCGGCAGCCTCCGGGGTCCAGTGCCCCATAAAAATGGCACCAGCGTTTTCGATCAAGGGTAGCAGACCAAACGGATCAGCCACAGCCAGCTCAAGATGTTCGGGTGCGATCCGGTTGGAGAAGGCCGCAGCCTCGGCGAGGGAACCAGTCACGATTACTGCGCCAAACTGATCCCATGAAGCACGGGCGATGGTCTCACGGGAGAGCTGTGTCAGTTGACGCTCTACTTCAGCAGCTACCTTTTCACCAAAACGGCGGTCTGTGGTAATCAGAATCGAGGAGGCCAGTTCATCATGTTCAGCTTGGGAGAGCAGGTCTGCCGCAATGTGGGCCGGGTTGCCGGAGCCATCGTTGATTACCAGGATCTCGCTGGGGCCTGCGATCATGTCGATCCCTACCTGACCAAAGACCAGCTGCTTGGCAGTGGCAACGTAGATGTTGCCCGGTCCGGTGATCTTGTCAACTTTTGGGATAGTTGCTGTGCCATATGCCAGGGCAGCCACAGCCTGTGCCCCGCCAACCCTGAAAATCCTGTCTACGCCAGACAGTTTTGCTGCGGCCAGTACTGATGGATTGATCTCATTATCTGGTGTCGGGCAGACCATGATAATCTCCCGCACTCCAGCAACCTTGGCCGGTACGGCGTTCATGATCACGCTGCTGGGATAACTGGCCTTGCCCCCCGGCACATAGATACCGACCCGGTTCAGCGGTGTTACCTTCTGGCCAAGCAGGATGTCCGGTTCTTCGGTGGAAAGCCAGGTCTGCTGCTTTTGCTTTTCATGAAAACGGGCTACCCGCTGGCAGGCCAGGTGCAGGGCCGCCAGATTCTCAGCTGGCACGGCAGCAACCGCAGCGTCAATCTCTGCTGCGGTGACTTCAAGAGCTGCTGCATCGTTTAAGCCCAGGCGATCAAAGCGGTTGGTATATTCCAGCAGGGCATCGTCACCGCTGGCGCGGATGTCACGAATAATCCCCCGCACCACTTCGGTCACCTGCAGGGACGTTTCTTCTCCACGGGTCAGGATCGCGCTGAACTGCTCACTAAAATTGGTGTCGTTGATATCAAGAAACAGCATGTGCTTACTCCTTGCCGGCGAGTACCCGCTCCAGCCCGTCAATAATTCCTCGAATCCGCTGATGTTTGGTCTTCAGCGAGGC
>CAXNJF010000327.1:0-3044 GCA_964202585.1 Trichlorobacter sp.
GTAAAGAGCAGGAAGCAGCAGCAGCCACCAGGGCCGAGACTGATCGGGCTGCTGCTGAAAAATTGCGTCAGGAGCGGGTTGTGCTGAAGGAAAAGGCGATTTCTGAATACAAGCATATTCTTGACCGCTTTCCCGGATCACCAGCTGCCCGAACTGCTGCAGCCCGCTTGAAAGAACTGGGGGTTGCTGTTGCCCTGCCTGTAATTGCTCCGGCATCAAGTGTGTCCGAAGGCACCGGTACTACCCAGATATTAACCCTTGAAGTTGCCCAGTACGCAGCCTTTGAGTTTGATCTTCAACCACAGGCCGGACCGGTTCAGGTTGCACGCAAAACCTCTATTCCGTTTGAGATTCAAAACCGGGGCAATGGCCAGGACAGCTTCTACCTTGATTCATCTTTCCCTGCTGAATTTGGCGTCCGTTTTGCAGCAGCAGCAGCTCCTGAGCAGGCGATTAACCAGACTCCGCTGCTGGCTGCCGGAGAGCGGTTCAAGGGTCTGTTGCAGCTGACGGTGCCCCCTGCAGCCATTGATGGTCTGCGGATCGCACACCCGGTCAAGGCTGCCTCCCAGTTTATGGGGGAGGCATCCCAGAGCCGGGTTGTCTCGCTGATTGCTGCCGCTCCTCTGCTGCGTGCCGTGGTCAAGACAGAAAAACTGCAGCTGTTGCCTGGCGAAAAACTGCAGTACCGGGTGGCGGTGCTCAACGTGGGATCCACCACGGCTGAAGATGTCACGTTACGCCTGAACTACCCTGCCCAGTATCAGGCCGTTGATTTTGCGGCAGCAGGTTTCCGGCAGGAGATGAATGCCGCCCTGATTATGGACGGCATCGCCTTGAAGTCAGGCGAAAGCCGCGATATGACGGTAACCTTCCAGCTGAAGGATGAGGCGTTGGCAAAGGAAGAGTTGATGGTGCGGGCTGACCTGCTCAATAACGCCCTGCAGACCAGGGGAACCTTCCTGTCCAATGCCACCTTTGTGCTGCCGGTCAGCGACCTGGCACTGCGGATCGCCCAGGAACGGGTGATTACCGTGCCGGGGCAGACCGTTACGGTTCCGGCGCGGGTCATCAACAAGGGCAACCAGCGTGAACGGATCAGTCTGGTGGCTACGGCGGCCCAGTTTCAGAAAATTGTTATCTACCATGACCTGAACCGTGATGGACTGCGTCAGCCTGGTGAACCGGAGGTTACCGCCATCGGGCCGCTTGGCCCCAAGGAAGAGGCTGCCTTGCTGCTTGAAGTGGTAACACTGCGGAATGCACAGGATGGCGCAGTTGAAAAAATCACCTTGACTGCCGCCCCGGAATCAACCCAGAGCAAGATGGTTACGGCAGAGGCACAGATCGGGTATTCGCGGCCGATGCTTCAGATGACCATGAAAGGACGTGAAGGCAGGATGGTGCCGGGAGAGCTGCTGACTGTTGAGCTGGATGTGCTGAACCGTGGTTCAAACCTTGCCAGACTGGTGGATCTGGAGATCAGCTGGCCTGAGCAGGTTGAGCTGGTGGCTGCTGATCAGCCGGCTGGCAAAACACAGCCCGGCATTTCCATCTGGCGTTTTAACGAATTGGGGGCCGGGGAAAAGAGAACAATCAAGGCTTCATTCCGGATCAAATCCGGTACGGGAGTTGGCACCGGCGTACAGCTGAAAAGTGTGCTGACCTACCAGGATCCAGCGGGGAACAGGTACTGATATGCGTCTTTCATGTCTGAAAATTTCATTGATGTTACTTTTGTCCGGGGCATCTGCAGGCTGGTGCGCTGATTACCTCTACACGCCAGGGCCGGTAACCGGTGAGAAGGCAGAAGGGGTGCTGGTTCGCGAGGTGACCATAAAAAAAGGGGACACCCTGTCGCACCTTTCAAAGCACTACTCCGGCCGCGGTTACTATTACCCCCAGATACTGCTTTTCAATGAGATAAAGAATCCAAACCGGATTCGGCCTGGTCAGGTTGTGAGGGTTCCGCTTTCCCGCAAGGCAGTTCAGCAAACGCAGACGCCAGAAATACAGCGTGTTGCTTCCGTTCCGGCTGTCGAATCAAGGCAGAAGCCTGCTGCTGAAAAGAAAAAGCCGGTTGTTCATGTAGCGGCACAGGGGGAGAAAAATATCTACAATCGTGCCTCTGCAGCTTTTGCCAAGGGGGATTGTGAAAGCGCCATCAAACTCTATGATGCCTTTATCAGTCGCTATCCTTCGTCGGCATTCCTTCCGGAAGCCACCCTGAACCGGGCCGAGTGTTATTTGAAGTTATCGGGAAAATAGTCAGTACGCTGCGCACAAACACAAAACGGGTGCCCCGACACAGGCACCCGTTTTGTGTTTGCATGTATGTTGACACAAGCTATGGCCAGGTCACCACAAACCCTCGCATCCGCCCCCCTTGCGCATCACGATACTGCACCAGCTGTAACCCTGCTAACTCCCCACGACGGATTTCATACCCTTCCTTGATTTCTGACGAGGTTGGCCGCATGGTGGTAACTCCGGCCAGTTCCTTAAGCATGCTCGTGTAAAATGCCTCTTGTATACCGGCTCCACTCCGGTCAATCACCTGAATTGCCTTGATGGTCGCGTCTTTTTCACGGAAGACGCGATATTCAGCGGTCTGGCCGCGATAATGATCCCAGCCGGAGTGTTCTTTGGCGTAGCTGGGATCATGCCCTTCTTTGGGGATGAAGCCGGGTAATTTTCGGGGGCGGCCTACTCCGTGGGAGGTTAATTGTGGTGTTCCTGTGGTTGTGGCAACAGGAGCCGGAGGGACGACAGGAGCTGGTTTTGCTGCAGGAGCCGCAGGAACTGGAGCTGCTGCCGGAGCCGCAGGAACTGGAGCTGCTGCCGGAGCCGCAGGAGCGGGGAGTGGCGCCTTGGTATCGGGGACGTTTTTCTGATCAACGGCGGTCAGGCTAGCACGATGTTGATACAGAGTTATTCCCACGACAAGAATCAGGGTAATGGATACAAGGATGAATCCTGTACGACGGTACCAGGGTTGCGGCTCTTGAAAATCGGTAATCAGGTGCGGGTCCCGGTGGAAATCC
>CAXNJF010000328.1:0-3031 GCA_964202585.1 Trichlorobacter sp.
TTCATTGCAGCCCATGAAAGCGGTTGTCGTTGAATCAGACATACTCACCCCGTTCGGGTCCGGTACCTCTGCCTGTTGGGAAGGGCTTTTGAGTAACAGAACCGCTGTTACGTCAATTTCCAGGTTTGCTGCCAAAGCCTTTTTTTCTGACGTTGGAGCTACGATTGCCGGTTTGAGCTATCATGGCGAGATCTCTCTGGTGATGCAGATGATCGCCCGCTTGTTTGACAGGGCAGACAGATCTGTACCTGCGGACGCAAAACTGCTGTTGGCAACAACCAAGGGGGAGATTGATCTTCTTGAAAAAAGCATACTTACCGGCAGCGGTGATCCAGCGGAAAGTACGCTGAACAATCTGCTTCGCAAGGTTATTGGCCATGTTGGAACCACAGCTGGCGGTATGGTGGTTTCGGCTGCCTGTACCTCATCGGCAGTTGCTGTGGCACGGGCAGCCGCCATGATCCGTCATGGCCACGCTGACTGCGTCGTGGTTGTTGCCTGTGACAGTCTGACAGAGTTTGTGTATTCCGGGTTTTCATCACTTATGGCGCTGGACAAGGTTCCGGCCCGTCCATTTGATAAGAACAGGGCCGGTTTGAGCGTGGGCGAGGCTGCCGGATATGCTTTGATAATGAGCGAAGAACGGGCAGTGCGGGAGCAGAGGACTGCACTCGGAGAGATCGCTGGCTGGGGTATGAGTGATGATGCAAACCACATGACCGGCCCGTCACGGGAAAGTGAGGGGCTTGTCCGGGCAATCAACGCCGCATTGCATTCAGCCGGTATCTCTGCCGATCAGGTCAGCTTCATTTCTGCCCATGGCACAGGCACCCAGTATAACGATGCCATGGAGATGCGGGCCTTTCATACGGTATTCAGGGATAGGAAACTGCCGGTTTATTCCATCAAGGGGGCGCTTGGCCACACCATGGGGGCAGCGGGTCTGGTTGAAATGACCATTGCCCAGAGAGCGCAGCGTGAGATGATTGTTCCTCCAACCGTCAACCTTGTTGAGCCTGATGATGATGCAATTGGATCGGTTTCAAACCAGCAGCAGGCGATCGGGACCGGTTCTGTTGCACTGGTGACAAATGCCGGTTTCAGCGGCATCAACACCGCATTGGTTCTGGTGTGAGGATGCAGGTATGACTCTTTCCGTGTGTGGCATAGGTTGGTTGTCAAAAAAAGGTTACGGGTGTGTCAGGCTTGGTTTCGATCATCAGTTTACAGAAGGTGAAGATATAAAGAGCCTTGTAAAACTGGGTATATTCTCGCAGCCGTTCAAGAATTTCGGACGGCTTGACGGGATGTCCCGCATGACGGTCAGCGCTGTTGCCCTTACCCTGAAGGACGCCGGAATCGGGTATTCCCCTGCCATGAAACAGGGGATCGGCATAATCGGTACCGGTTGCCAGGGGTCTCTTCAATCGGATATCGACTATTTTCGGGATTTTGCAGAAAACGGTCGCACGTTGTCACGGGCCAACCTGTTTATTTATACCCTGCCATCCAGTGCAATGGGAGAAGCGGCCATCCATTGCGGGCTTACCGGGCCTCTTTTGTATGCGTCCGGTCTGGATGAAACCCTTGACATGTTTCTGGATATGGCAACTGAAATGGTTGTAGCAGGCGAAGCGGAGCAGATGCTGGTGGGTACGGTAGCCGGAGATGAGGCCCTGTATCTGCTTATTGATGGAAAGCAGGGGAGCGGGGCACTCTGCAGCCTTTCAGAGGCCCGTTTGATTATTGCATCAACCGATACTCTACAAGAAATCCTCCACAAATTTTCACTCCTTGCGGTCAAGAAAGGTGTAGCGTGAAGATACGACTGATTTACCCCAAATGGCCAAAGCTGGATCGACAGACAGATTTTAACCTCCCCCCCCATGGCCCGGTCTGTTTTGCTGCCACTGTGCCGGGTGATATTGAGCTTGTCTTTACCGATGAGCATGTTGAACCGATCAATTTTGACGAGCAGGTCGATCTGGTGGCGATCTCATGTATGCTGACCTGCCAGATCACCAGAGGCTGGGAGATTGCCAGTGTTTTTCGTGCAAAAGGGATTCCGGTGATTTTTGGCGGAATCGCAACAACCCTGCACGCCGAAGAGACCATGCAGCACGCCGATTCTGTCTTTCTGGGTGAGGCCGAAGGCCGTTTCGGACAGATTATTACCGACCTGGAAAAGGGTGCGCTGCAAAAAGTGTATGACTACCAGAATATCTTTCCTGACATTCATCTGGTGGGAACTGCAAGACGCGACATACTTAATCGCAAACTTTACAACTATCGTGGCGTCCAGATGGTTGACCTGGTCCATGCATCCCGTGGATGCCGGTTCAACTGTTTTCCCTGCTGCACTCCGTTTCTGGGGGGCAAGCAGTTCCGGCCCCGTCCGATTGATGATGTTATCCGTGAGCTGGAGTCTATTGACAACAACCGGCTGTTCCTGGTGGATAACTCCATGTCCCAGAATGACCAGTGGGAAAAAGACCTGTTCAAGGCACTGATTCCATTGAAAAAGAAGTGGGTCTGCCATCCGATTAAAGATGATGATGAAATACTTGATCTGGCCGCAGAAGCTGGTTGCTGGTACGTGTATCAGGCTATTTTCGATACCTCCGACCATATCCGCAAACGGGTAAAACGTTTGCAGGAACGAGGTATTGGTGTTGAAGGAACCATTATTCTGGGAACCGATGACCAGAGTGAGGACGATATCAAGCGGCTGGTTGACTTCCTGCTTGAGATCAATCTTGATCTTGCGGAGTTTACCATTCTTACGCCCTTTCCCCATACCCCGATCCGTAAAACCCTTGAACAGCAGGGACGAATTTTATCCAATGACTGGAGCCGGTATACCTGTGGTGAGGTTGTGTACCAACCGGCTAAAATGAGCCCTTCCAAACTGCAAGACCTCTACTACTATGCCTGGGACAGGTTTTACAGTGACAGCAGTCAAAACCTGAAAATGGCAAAGCTGTTTCTTAAGGTGATTGAAAAAGAGAAGGCTGATGGAACGTACAAACAC
>CAXNJF010000329.1:0-3018 GCA_964202585.1 Trichlorobacter sp.
TCTACCGTTACACCTTCCAGGTTCTTCTCAAGTTCAGCGGCAAGACCTGCCGCCATCGACTGTTGTCCTCAAGACGCACAGTACTGGATCACAACCTCCATCGCTCGTATACCCCCTTCATCTGAAATATGCGTGTCTTTATGCGCCCTGCCCCGCTTCCTGGAAATCACTCAAAAGTTCAGTCCTGATCAGGCAGTATTTTTGCTCCCCCGCCGATGCGGGTGGCTATTTCAGTAGCGGCCTCTTTATCCAGGTGACGACCAACCCGAACCCGGTACCAGGTTCCCTTATCGTTAAGGTTGGTTTCTGCAACAGTAGCGCTGTAGCCTTTTGCAGAGAGCTTTGCTTTTGCGCTTTCTGCCTCCTTCAGCGAAGTAAAAGCAGCTACCTGAACAATAAAACCGGACGTTGCTGCTTTTACGTCATCCTTTTTTTGAGCAGGAGGTACCGGTTGTTGAGCTGATGGTTGCGTAACAATCGGGTCTGGTTTTGGTTTTTGATTAATGCCGCTACCAAGGACAACCTGTTTCTGGCCTTTGGGCAGATTTTCGAAAAAACCGAGCGGAACTTGAGCGGTTGGAGACGCTTGTTGCGGTTGCTTGGAGGGTAATGCTGACGCTGGTTTTGCCACCGGCTCTGTTTGAGCTGGTTGTCCGGGCTGCTGCGGTTGATCGAGCTGTTTCGGAACGGCCTTTGAAGCAGACTCAAGACTTTGTTGTTCCATAGCTGCTCGAAAAGCCTTTTTGGCTGATTTTTGTGAAAAATACCAACCGGTGCCAAAACCGGTTGCAAAGACTATAATGGCAAGTATGAACATCGTCAGCAGACTGGAGGATGAACTTTCCGCCTTGCGTGGGCTGCTACTGGACCCAGATGTGCTTGAGCCGTAGGATTGGCGGGGTTCGCTGTAGTCGATCCGCATGATTGTTCTCCTACATCCGTTCCGGGGCTGACACACCCAGCAGAGCCAGGGCATTTCTCACAACCTGCCTGGTTCGAGCCAGCAGATACAGGCGCGCCGCACTCTGGGCAGCATCATCAGTAACCACCTTGGTCTTGTTGTAGTAACTGTGAAACTGGCCGGCTAACTCGCTCAGGTAATACACAATTTTGTGAGGTTCAAATTCTCGTGCCGCCTCATCAATGGTTTCCGGCAGGCTATCAAGCCATTTGATTAAACGTAGTTCTTCGGGGGTATTCAGCAACAAGATGACATCGGCAACCGAAGAGGGATCAGGCAGTGCAAGGCCTTTTTCCGCTGCGTTCTCAAAGATGCTGCAGATGCGGGCATGGGCGTACTGAATGTAATAAACCGGATTGTCCAGCGACTGTTGCTTGGCCAGATCAATATCAAAGACCAGTTGCGAATCAGCCTTACGCATGACGAAAAAGAACCGGGTAGCATCCCGTCCCACTTCGTCAATCAGATCCCGCAACGTAACGTAGCTGCCTGCCCGCTTGGAAATCTTGACCTCTTCCCCCCCCCGCATGACCGTAACCATCTGATGCAGGATATATTCCGGCCAGCCTTGGGGGATACCGGCATTCAGAGCCTGCAGGCCGGCCCGGACTCTGGTAATAGTGCTGTGGTGATCAGCCCCCTGCTCGTTCACCACCCGGATGAATCCACGTTGCCACTTGTCCAGGTGATAGGCCACATCCGGTACAAAGTAGGTGTAGCCACCGTCCGTCTTGCGCATCACCCGGTCCTTATCGTCACCAAAGTCGGTGGTGCGCAGCCAGAGCGCCCCTTCCTGCTCGTAGGTGTGTCCGTTTTCGATCATGGAGCGCACCGCACTATCAACCTTGCCATCCGCGTAGAGGCTGGATTCCAGGAAGTAGCGGTCAAAGTGGACATCAAATGCCTGCAGATCCTGATCCTGTTCACGTCTCAGAGCCGCCACACTGAAGCGGCGGATGGCATCCAGGTCATCAGGATCGCCGCTGGCTGTGACCTGCCGGTCATCGGCGTGGACGGTTTCCCTGGCCAGATAGGCTTGCGCCACCTCTTTGATGTACTCTCCCTGATAGCCGTCAGCAGGCCATCGGGGATCATCCGCCTCTATCCCCAGACAACGGGCCTGTACTGATAAAGCCAGGTTTGCAATCTGGGCGCCGGCATCGTTGTAGTAGAATTCCCGTGTCACATCCCAACCGGTGGCAGAGAGCAGGCGACAAAGCACGTCACCGATGGCGGCCCCGCGACCGTGTCCGATATGTAACGGTCCGGTGGGATTGGCACTGACGAATTCTACCTGGGCTTTACGCCCATTACCGCTGTCTGTTTTTCCGTAGCTGGCTCCGGCCTGTTCAATAAGCGGCAGACAGTGTTGCCAGGCTGAGGGGGCGATAAAGAAGTTTATGAAACCGGGACCGGCTATTTCAGCCCGCCGGACAAATCCGTCGGTGTCCTGCAGGTGCAGCAGCAGTGCTTCTGCAACCTGACGAGGCGCCTTACGCTCCGGCTTGGCCAGCTGCATGGCGATATTACAGGCAAAATCACCATGGGCTTCATTGGCCGGGGTGTCGATGACAACAGCAGGAAAGGTCTCTGAACCAAGAACACCGGCAGAACGGGCGGATTCAAGGGCCTGAGTAACCAGTGCAGCAAGTTTCTGACGGATCATTGTGTGGAGGATTCCTTGGTTGATTCAGGGCTGACAGACGAGGGGGTATCGTCCAGATCTTTTATCGTGATGTCTCGTGAAAAGTCCGGGCAGCGGGCACCGCCATCAGACACACAAAAACGTTTGGCACAGTTTTCACGCCAGGCACAGACAGCACAGCTTTGTCGGGACATCGGTTCTTGCCTCACTTGGTTCCAGACTGCGAAAATTGGTAAATAATTTCATTCGGGCGAACCAGCCCCAGCTCTTTGCGGGCAATCCGTTCAAGATGGTGCCGGTCACTTTGCAGCGCTTCAATTGAAAGGCGAAGCTTTTGATTTTCAAGCTTTAAATCAGCCACTTTAACGTCTATGCGCTGTTTTTCCTGCTTCATCTCATAAATGCGCAGCAG